>NZ_WBKL01000123.1:0-23989 GCF_015714705.1 Nostoc sp. NZL
GATATGTGTAATATTTCTGCTATTATTTCATCAGTCTTGCCATCCGCAGCCATTAGTAATGTGTGTGCACGCCGAATTTCTCTGGCTTTTGCTGAACCCTTTTTGACTAGAGCCAGTAGTTCTTCCCTCTGTGATTCACTCAGATTAATTTGATACTTTTTGCTCATACACCCTTTTTCCTTCTTCTGCGATCGCTTGTCTGCTTGTGAATACCAATGCATCCACATTGCTATTTAATCACACTTGATTATAACCCCGCAAAATTAATGGGACAGACCACTAGTAGTTCAAACAAAAAGTTGCTTGGTTTTGATGTAAAAAGTTTGACCGCCAATCGCCGTGCAATAAATGTGTTAAAGGGAATATTTGCTGTTCTCCCTCTCACTTTGGCATTGCCTGTAGATGCTTTACAAGTAAAGGTGACTCCAACTAATCCTAAATTAGGGGATACACTCTCGGTGGAGATTAATCTAGATAATCCTGAGAATGGTACAAATCCAACAGTAGCGAGTGGTAAGAATACATACCCAGCTTTTGAAATTGCGCCCAATCAGTATCGGGCCTTTGTGCCCACAACACCACTAGAAAAAGCTGGAACTAGAACACTTAGGGTTACGGGAGATGGTCAGGTGCAAAACTTGGCAGTGAATGTGCTTAATCGCAAATTCCCCGTACAACGCATTACTTTACCACCTGGCAAAGCCGGAGTGGGTGCCACAGAGCTTGAACTTAAGCGGGTGGCAGCTTTTAAGGCGTTACAAACACCAGAAAAGTATTGGAATGGAGTATTTCTGAAACCAAATGCAGGGCGTATGAGTACAACCTATGGTGTACGTCGCTACTATAATGGTACATTTGCAAAGGACTACTATCATCGTGGTCTTGACTACGCTGGTGCTACCGGTTCATCGGTAATTGCCCCAGCCGCTGGGCGAGTTGCTTTGGTAGGTAGGGTATCCCAAGGGTTTCGGGTTCATGGTAACGTAGTTGGCATTGACCACGGTCAAGGAGTAACCAGTATTTTCATGCACCTGAGTCGTATTAACGTTAAAGAAGGTGATGTTGTGAAAGCTGGTCAACTAATTGGTGCAGTAGGTTCAACAGGTGCTTCCACTGGGCCACATTTACACTGGGGTCTGTATGTCAACGGACAATCTGTAGATCCAACACCTTGGCGAACTAAGGTCGTTAACTAGTAGAGACGGAGTTGATCGCGTCTGTGCATGATTTGTGTTTTTTTTGCTGAGAATTAGGCAAAATAAATTGGATTGATACCGTCCCTACCTTGCTTGGCTAACATAAATGATGATAAGCATTATGAGTATCGAAAAAATTGTAGAACAAGCTCTCCAGGATGGTTATTTGACACCAGCAATGGAAGCAGAAGTCGGTAGAATCTGTGACAACGCTTCAGAACTCTCTATTGAAGAGTATATGGCGCTAGATCGTCTGATGGGTTCGCTATTAACTGGTGAGGTAGTGGCGGTACCTCGGAAACAATTCATTAACGTTATGGAAGAATTGGTACTGACGGAAGCGATCGCACGAGTCGCAGAAATTGAAGCCACCAGTGAAAGTTCTCTAGATGTTGGAGATATTGCCGCTTACGCTCTCAATCGTCTACCACCTTTGTATGATACTACAGAAGAAGGTGCTAACTTCCAGCGCCAAACGGCTCAGGCACAACTGCAAGACTTAATTTCTCAGCAAGTAAGTGAGGCGATTAATCGTTACCTAGATCGACCCAATTTCTTCCCAGAACGGCAAGCCTTAGGTAAAAATACTGGCAATGAGGTTGTACGCCAAGTTAGTGCTTTACTCCAAACATACGCACCTAGCTTTGAGCAAAAATTATAACTTTAATAGTCATTAGTCATTAGTCTAAAACAAATAACTAATGACTAATGACTCTATAATTAATCACGTACTAACACTGTTGTACCTAAACTCACTTGCTCATACAACAATCTAACATCAGAATTACGCATTCTTAAGCAGCCGTGGGACACAGCCGTTCCTACTAGATCAATCTCTGGTGTGCCATGAAAGCCAATTTCATTCCGTCCATCTGACCAAAAACCAATCCATCTGTCTCCCAAGGGACTATCTGTACCAGCCTCAAAGACTTTGCCTGTAATTGGGTGACGCCAAATTGGATAGTGTCGCATGTGGATCACCTGGAAAGAACCTGTGGGCGTTTCCCAACCTTTCTTACCTATAGCGATTGGGTAGCTTGCTATCACTTCATCTCCAGCGTATACATAGGTGCGGCGATCGCTTAAATCAACTACTACTTGCGTCTTAGCATCTGCAAGCCTATTAGATGGTATTTGTTGGGCTGAAGCCTTAGACCATAGAGCTTTTGGCCAACTATCCGCAACTGGATTTTGTCTTTCTGCTTGTGCCACCAGCTGCGTCTTAGTTGGTAGGTCGGTTGCTTTAGCGATATTCTTCTTAATGGTTTGAGGCTGAGTTTGAGGCTTAATAGTAGAAGGCTTAAGTGTAGATGCCTTTCGATTAGTTAATTTCGCTACAGGTTTCTTAATTATTTTCGACTTAGTTTGAGACTTACCACCAGAAGACCTGGGTGTAGAAGCCTTCCCAGTCGTTGCTTTCGCTACATTCTTCTTAATTATTTTTGACTTAGTTTGAGGTTTAAGAGCAGAGGGCTTTGGTGTAAATTCCCTCTTCTGGGCAGTTGAGCCTTGGGTAACTTCATCAGCTGGCACAGATGCACCCAGTGCAATTTCCCCTAAACTCACTTGAGAAAGATTCGTGTAGACTCCCTCAGGGCGGCTTCCCTTGGGATTGGTTCGGGTAGAATCTCGCCGCATCAAAGTAGATGCAGACTTATCAGACTGCCGTTCCGCCGTAGTAATGCGCCAATGGACACCTAAAGATAAAAATGCTGTGCCAAAACAGAGCAACATTACCATCCGCCCTACAGATTCATTTCTTACCATTGCCATTGCCTATTGTTTATCCCTGACATATCCAGCCGAGCAATTGGATGTATTCATCATCCTATTATCAAAAATTTATCAATACTTATCATTTCCGTTATAAATCTGCCAACACCTCTGGGCAAACTAAGACTATGCGAATTGTCCCAGCGGCAAAACTTCAAGTAAGCAACCTCATTCCTCAAAAGTTCTGGAGGTTGTAAGCCAATACTTAGACTTTCTGGTGGAACTTTTGAAATGTAGCAATCAATCATTAGTGGTGTAGGTGGGAGAAAAACCATGTTTGAAAAACTTTTGCTAGCAGTCACAATTACATTTTCCCTTAATTTATTTTTTCAAGTTCGCGTACCAGAGCAACATACCTCTGGTGCTACCTACGGGTCACAACCAGAACAATCAGTAACTATTGTGGTAACAAAATCAAAAAAATAAATCACCATTATAGTAACCACAGCAACCCAACTTCCAGAAATTATTACCTGAATTTTAAAGGTATCAAGAAGTTAGAATTACAAAATTTTTATCTTCATCCTTATAACCAGATTTAATTATCTTTATCAAGCGTATATACTCAGTTGCGAAAAGTATCAAAATGTGCATGTTGCTGCGCCTTTATTCGTTGATGGGTGCAAGGGCAACTATGCGAACAGTATAAGGAAAAAGTGGCTCCCCTTATTGCTATAAATGTATCCAAAATTATATGCCTCAGTGTTCCAGTCATAAATCCGTCACCTTAGCATGGAACTTCTGCCCCATTAGCAGGTCTAATAGATAGGGATGATTTAGAGCCAGTACGATCTATGAGTCAGTCGATTACTGTATCCTGGTCAACGGTTGATGCAAAGTATCCAGAAGCATCAGTGCAAGTTGACAAACTCCCTAATCACGATTTAATTTTGCGCTGTCAAGCGGGACTGCGACCAGATCGTGTTGCGTTTGCAGAACTATTACGCCGCTATCAAAGTCAAGTTGATAGAGTTCTATATCACCTAGCTCCAGATTGGGCTGACAGAGCCGATTTGGCCCAAGAAGTTTGGATTCGAGTGTATCGGAATATTAACCGATTACAAGAGCCTGCTAAATTTCGGGGCTGGTTAAGCCGCATTGCCACCAACTTGTTTTACGATGAGTTGCGGAAACGCAAGCGGGTTATGAGTCCTTTGTCACTAGATGCTCCCCGCTCGTTAGAAGATGGCGAGATGGATTGGGAAATCGCTGGCGATACCCCAGGGCCTGAAGAAGAGCTGACAACTCGAGAATTTTATGAGCAACTGCGGGAAGCGATCGCGGATTTACCAGAAGTCTTTCGTACTACCATTGTCCTCAGAGAAATCGAAGGCATGGCATATGAAGAAATTGCCGAAATCACTGGAGTTTCCTTAGGAACTGTGAAGTCAAGAATAGCCAGAGCTAGATCGAGACTGCAAGCTCACTTGCAGAATTATCTAGACTCCTAATTTACAGTATCTTGCCTCTGTCCAATGGCAGAATTTAAGCATTGATTAAGAATTCCCAGAAAGATGTAGATCGCTTCTGCCCTAAGGAGGAAAATTGGCTAATTTCTCCGAATTTCCCGCCCAGTTTACCCGTGTATGAATTGGTAATAATGTTAAGATGACTACTGATTCTCAGTTTTACGACCGTTCTCCTTTGCAACTTCCTCAAGATTTGTCAGATGGAATGGCCAAGCATACCAATGAATCAACGGGTCTTATGGATATGGTGAAGCGCGATCGCTTCGAGTTATTGAGTGCTTACCTCGATGGTGAAGTCACAGCCCCCGAACGCAAGCAAGTAGAAGAATGGCTGGCAAATGATGTCTCAGTTCAATGCTTGTATGCCCGACTGTTAAAACTGCGCCAAGGCTTACGGACTCTCCCAGTGCCAACAGCCCAACAGTCACCAGAAGAAACAGTTCAGCAAGTATTGGCACGTTTGCGCCGCCGTTCCCGTTTAAACTGGATGGTCGGAGGTACAGCTGTTGCTGCTTGTGTAATCGGTGCAGTATCAGGTTTATTACCTATTGGTTCGAGTCCGACACAACTGGCACAACGACCACAAAAAGAACCGATCCAAACGTCCTCAGCGTCTATAATTCCACCTTCCACTCTGATGGTGGGACTAAATAACCCGGTAATTGAAATTCCTAAAGCAGCAGTAGCTTCTCCAAAAAATTCAATCTATCCGGTACAGCCGCAACGGCACGACTCCAAACAGGACATAAACTAATCGCATAGTTAACAGTTCACAGATCATAGCTGTACTTTGTGGTTAAACTACAGCCACTCCACCAGCCGCCAGGTTGGAGGAAGCCCCCTAATTGGTCAACTCGGTCTAAAGTCATTAAATAAACCCAAGCCCAACCCAGAGAGAGCGACTGTGGCTCATAAACCTCGATAATTTGTCGATTATAGAGGTTTTCTACTGGTTGTCTATTGGGCTGGTAATCTTCCAGCACATCTAGCTCATTTAAAATCCTTGGGTTGGGAAAAGAGAGTAAATAACCGTGAACTTGTCCATCCCCTAGCGTCATGGCTGGGTAGCCCATTGGCATAGCAAACAATTTACCTTGTACAAAAGCTCTTTTGACATCAACTACTTTGCCATCACAATATTTTTTATAGTTAGCTTCACCTGGTTTCAGTGTGCCGTAGACAAAAACCGGCACTAAATCAGAAAATTTTATATTTAACTCAGCCATATAAACCTTCATCAAATGACTCTTGCTATACCTGAAAGGCTCGCAGTTTGCGCCTAATCAGGCTGATGCTCCCTCGCACTTACTTATATATAAATCTGTGAGTAGTTGACCTACAATATAGGTTGACCTAACAGGTTAACCTAGACAGACCCAGTAGGAGAATTTTTGGTGGATTCCCGATATAACCCAGCAGCAATTGAGGAAAAATGGCAAAAAACATGGGTAGAACTTGGCTTAGATAAGACACCTACAGCTAGCAAAAAGCCAAAATTTTATGCTTTATCCATGTTCCCTTATCCATCGGGCAGCCTACACATGGGTCACGTCCGTAATTATACTATTACGGACGTGATTGCCCGTCTTAAGCGAATGCAAGGGTATCGGGTAATACACCCAATGGGTTGGGATGCCTTTGGCTTGCCAGCAGAAAACGCCGCCATTGACCGTGGTGTACCGCCAGCAAAGTGGACTTATCAGAATATGGCCCAGATGCGGCAGCAATTGCAGCGTCTTGGTTTATCCATTGATTGGGAATGTGAACTTGCTACCTGTTCACCAGACTATTACAAGTGGACGCAGTGGATTTTCTTGCAGTTTTTGCAAGCGGGGTTAGCTTACCAAAAAGAAGCAGCAGTAAACTGGGACCCTATTGACCAAACTGTATTGGCAAATGAGCAAGTCGATAACGAAGGACGTTCTTGGCGCAGTGGGGCAATAGTTGAGCGCAAATTGTTGCGGCAGTGGTTTTTCAAGATTACCGACTACGCTGAAGAATTACTCAATGACTTGAATAAGTTGACAGGTTGGCCGGAACGCGTCAAATTGATGCAGGCAAACTGGATTGGCAAATCCACAGGCGCTTACTTGGAATTTCCCATAATTGGGATAGATGAAAAAATCGCCGTGTATACCACGCGCCCAGATACCGTTTATGGTGTCAGCTACCTAGTTTTAGCGCCAGAACATCCCTTAACAAAGCGCGTCACCACAAAAGAACAACAAGCGTCGGTAGAAGTTTTTATTAAAGAAGTTTCCAATCAAAGTGAGTTGGAACGTACCGCTGAAGACAAACCTAAGCGGGGTATCCCCACAGGTGGAGTGGCAATTAACCCATTGACAGGGGAAGAAGTGCCCATTTGGATTGCTGACTATGTACTGTATGAGTATGGTACTGGGGCAGTGATGGGTGTACCAGCACACGATGTCCGGGATTTTAAGTTTGCCAAAAATTACAATTTGCCAGTTGATTTTGTCATTGTTTCTCCAGATGATGTTGCAGGTTTTGACTTAACTCCAACATCAGAGATTGATGAAGTTACACAACTCATCCAAATTGAATACAATCAGGCATACACTGAACCAGGAATTTTAATTAATTCTGGGTCTTTTACTGGTATGACTTCCACAGAGGCTAAACAAGCAATAATTGAATACGCCGAACAACAAGGTTTTGGTAAAGTGCGGGTGCAATATCGCTTGCGGGATTGGTTAATTTCACGGCAGCGGTATTGGGGCGCACCGATACCTGTAATTCACTGTCCTAACTGTGGGATAGTACCAGTTCCTGATAAAGATTTGCCAGTACAGTTGCCAGAAGAGGTGGAATTTACTGGACGTGGCGGTTCACCTTTGACTCAGTTGGAAAGCTGGGTAAATGTGCCTTGTCCGACTTGTGGCACTCCAGCGAAGCGGGAAACTGACACAATGGATACTTTTATTGATTCCTCGTGGTATTTCTTGCGGTTTCCTGACGCGAAGAATGAACAACAGGTTTTCGATTCCAGTAAAATAAACGACTGGATGCCAGTTGATCAGTATGTAGGTGGGATTGAACACGCGATTTTACATTTGTTGTATTCGCGGTTCTTTACTAAGGTTTTGCGGGACAGAGGCTTGTTAAACTTTGATGAACCATTTCAACGCTTGTTAACTCAAGGTATGGTACAGGGTTTAACTTACCTAAATCCGAATAAGGGTGGTAAAGATAAATGGATTCCTTCTAATTTAGTAAATTCAGCCGACCCCCGTGACCCTCAGACAGACGAACCATTACAACGTCTCTACGCCACTATGTCTAAATCAAAGGGTAACGGTGTAGCACCAGAAGATGTAATTGCTAAATACGGTGTAGATACAGCGCGAATGTTCATCTTGTTCAAAGCGCCGCCAGAAAAAGACTTGGAATGGGATGAAGCCGATGTGGAAGGACAATCTCGCTTTTTAAATCGGCTTTGGCGTTTGGTAACAGATTATGTTGCTGCTGGGGTATCCCGTAAGAAAGCCCAACTCGCTGATTTAACTAAGGCAGAAAAAGAATTGCGGCGGGCAATTCATACGGCTATTCAAGCAGTAACGGAAGACGTGGAAGATGAATATCAATTCAACACAGCGATTTCAGAATTGATGAAGCTGAGTAACGCCTTAACTGATGCTGACGGCAAAAATTCACCAATTTATGCAGAAGGTATTCGGACTTTGGTGGTTTTACTAGCACCATTTGCACCACATATTGCTGATGAATTGTGGCATTTATTAGGTGAAAATAATTCAGTTCACACTCAAACTTGGCCATTGTTTGACCCTGCGGCTTTGGTAGCTGATGAAATTACTTTAGTGATTCAAGTTATGGGGAGAACTCGCGGCTCGATTCAAGTACCAGCACAAGCAGATAAAGCAGCGTTGGAGAAATACGCCCGTGAGTCAGAGATTACCCAACGTTACATTGAAGGCAAAGAGATTAAAAAGGTAATTGTGGTACCTGGGAAGTTAGTAAATTTTGTAGTCGGCTAATAGTAGAGGGGAGAGAACACAGTCTGGTATGACGTACTGAAAATCTGAAACGTCTATTCCCTCTAGCCCTACGCAAATTGCTTAAGGGAGGATTATCCTTTTAATCCGCTCTTTAGTAACTAAGTAAGTAGGCGAGAATAAATCAAAGTAGGTTAAGTAATGTAAAAATTTTGAGATGAGTTTTATAGTGTAATACAGTTCAGTGGACGCAGAGAGAAGAAGCAAATGCTTAACTCAACCGTATTGTTTTATAGTCTACCCCTTTCCCTTTGGGGAAGAAAGCTATGCATAGCATCTCATAGAGAGCGGCTCCAGCCTTCATTTGAAGACTAAAGTCCTAACTCCTCACACATACAAATCTTTAATTATAGGCTCGCATTTATGACGGCACTGATGCTAAAGCCATGAAGCATGTGTTGCAAGAAGTATTGTAACAATAGTTTTTTCTTTAGTATATGTGTATTTAAAAACAACTGTATTATTGTCCAGAGAGTAATACTGTTTTATTTATACACGAAAAAGCGCTTGAGAGTTTTGCTCACTCAAGCGCTTTTTCGTAAAAGCTTATACCAACTCACTCGTTTGATGCAACATTTGAAATCTGCAACACTCCCTTGGCAGGGAGTATTGCGGGGATAACTTGTGACAAACATGTTGTGAAATGGTATCACTCCTTGCACTAACTAAGAATATCTCTTTTGCAAGAAAATCGGGGATCTGGTGAGTGACAGTTTATGAACTGACACTAGTTAAAAACGACTCACCATGAATGGTAACTAACAAGACTAAGCATGATTGTAGCGATTTTGTAAGTATAGTATAAAAACTTATGGTTTATTAACCATTGCCTACGGCTGAGTGCAGTTTCAAAATGTGCAGCAATTAGTAGCATAAATATTTCAATTTTGGCGAAAATGCACTGTAAACCATCAGTAGATAATTGTCATTAAGTAAGTGAAAGATGGCTTGGATATCGCCATAGAAGCGATTTAGACTAAAATAATTCATCACCTCCTCAATGGATAAAGGTATTCTTTAGTATTATTTAGAGGATGGCAACTTAAGAAAAAATTATCGACCGAAGCAGATTGAAAAGTTTGGGTTAGGTATCTTGTATCTCTTAGCAAACGGTGACATCCAAACCTTCCGCATAGTATAGGCGGTTACTTCCTCCGTTGAAGCAAAACACAGCTTTTTCACCAACGATTCCCGCTATATTCAGAACAATTTCGCTTGTTTCTATAAAAACAATAGAGGCAGATTATGGGTAAGATTTAAGAATTTATCATACCTGTACCTCATCTAGATAGACCTTTCACCCTTAGCTAAAATAGCCACTCCCCTACGAGCACACGCCTTAATCTTGCGTCTAGGTGTGTGGTAAGATTGCCTGGAACAGAGGTTTTATTTAAGTTGGAGTCTCGTATAAATTGCAAAGGTCAAGCTGACCGTTCATTAACTCCCACGATACTTTTCCTATGGATTTGGAAAATATACAACAAGTCTGGTGACGATCTGGGTGTAATTTTTAGATAAATATCTAGAATTTGCTACCACAATAAACCAACTTCACACAATTTTGACTTTTATTTGACTTTTAGGATAGACACATGAACGATAAGCTGATGCTAATGATTCCAGGCCCAACCCCAGTGCCAGAAGCTGCCTTACTGGCATTAGCCAAGCATCCGATTGGACACCGTACCAGTGAATTTAGCAATATATTGGCAGAGGTGACGGAAAACCTCAAGTGGCTGCATCAAACTCAAAGTGATGTACTGACACTAAATGTCAGTGGTACGGGTGCTGTAGAAGCTGGAATAATTAATTTTCTCTCTCCAGGCGATCGCATTTTAGTTGGTTCTAATGGTAAATTTGGCGAACGGTGGGTAGAAGTTGGTCAAGCCTACGGTTTAAATGTAGAAGAAGTTAAGGTGGAATGGGGAAAACCCTTAGACCCCGCAGTATTTGCTGAAAAACTCCAAGCAGATACCCAAAAGCAAATCAAAGCCGTAATCATCACCCACAGCGAAACCTCTACAGGTGTGTTGAATGACCTAGAAACCATCAACCGCCACGTTAAAGAACACGGTGAAGCTTTAATAATCGTTGATGCCGTAACCAGCTTGGGTGCGTTCAATCTACCCGTGGATGCTTGGGGCTTGGATATAGTCGCCTCCGGTTCCCAAAAAGGTTATATGATTCCACCGGGATTGGGTTTTGTCTCTGTCAGCCCCAAAGCTTGGGAAGCATACAAAACTGCAAAGCTACCGAAATATTATTTGGATTTAGGCAAATATCGCAAAGCCACAGCCAAGAATACAACTCCATTTACTCCGCCTGTGAACTTGATCGTAGCGCTGCACACCACGTTACGAATCATGAAAGAGGAAGGCTTGGAATCAATATTTGCTCGACACGAACGGCTTAAGAATGCTACCCGTGCCGCGATTCAAGGGTTAAATTTACCCCTGTTTGCAGCAGATAGTTCCGCTAGTCCAGCGATTACGGCTGTAGCACCACAGGGAATTGAATCGGATAAGATTCGGTCATTGATGAAAAAACGCTTTGATATTGCCCTGGCAGGTGGTCAAGACCATTTAAGTAACAAAATATTCCGCATTGGTCACTTGGGTTTTGTGAGCGATCGCGATATTCTTAGCTGTATAGCATCCTTAGAAGTTACCCTAAAAGAACTTGGCTACGAAGACTTCACCCCTGGATCTGGTATAGCGGCAGCAGTTAGAGTACTTACACAATAGTCATTGGTCATTGGTCATTTGCAAAAGTCAAATTAAAAGAGCGAGTTAAATTATCAACTCGCTCTTTTAATTTGTCTATAAATGAGTAGAAACCGCCAAAGTTAATAAACCTATAAATCAACCTTTGCACAAGGTAGAGTGGATGTGACATGCCCCAATTTTCCTAAATTATACCAAGTTACTCTAAATAGTATTATTTGCTCTGGAGACAGTCGGATAGCTTCTTTGACACAAAACAAGACTAATTTTGGCAACTTAGTATGATACTAACTAAATTGATATAAATAGTATTATTTAAGATTCTGATAATAGCCTTTTGGTAGAGACTTTTAATGCAAAATCCAAAATCTAAAATTGGTACGACCTATGCCGTCTCCAGCCAATCATAAATTTGTTCTAACTGCTCTAAAGTAATTAACCCATACTGCCAAAGAATCATTGCCAAAGGCCCTGGGTCTTGCTCCCGATGGCGAAGCGCCACCGCCAGCGATGCCGTGGAAATTGCCAAATCTTCTTGCAAAAAATGAATCAGTCGAGAATATTTTGATGGTGACATTTGTATCTCACCTCCTTGTGCAGAATGTATTGTCATATATTAGTTCACCATTGCTCGGTAGCCAGTAGCCAGTATTTCATCTGTCACTGTGCCGTTCTCGGCTATACATCCCAGCACAGTTTTTTAGATTTGCCTTCAAGAGAGGCTTCTCATAGAAGGTCTGAGAAATAGGAATTTTAGTACAAATCAACTGCTCGATTTTTAAGCAGTATTTTTACTTAGTTAAATTGGATCCATCTTGTTTATTTTTGTGCGTTATTTAATTACACATGTAGTAACAAAGATTCCATAGCCTATACTCTCTTATTGGCGACTATTTACACTTACGCCCAAGGGAATATTTTTGCCAAACCTTAAGACTACGATTTCAGGTTGGAGACAGTAAAATTTTACATTATTACCACAGTTTTTAAATAGTAGCGTTACAGATGAATTTTTACCACAAGATGTGACATTTTTTACAAAAAAAACATAGATTTAGATAGTATAGGCTCTGAACAGAGCAACTATGCAAATCTTTATCCCCGCACAGCACCGTAGTCTCAAAACTCAATTTTGACAATATCGCCCACTTTCAACTTCAATTCGGCAGATCTTCCAGAGCGAAGTTCAATCACCTTATCGATTGGTGTATTGGGGCCATAGGTAGGACAAGGCTCACTTGCACAAGGAGGTGCAGCAGCTTGAATATATTTAACTACACCGTTCTGTAAAAATACCATATCCAAGGGCACAGGTACATTCTTCATCCAGAAACTAACTGGTTGTGGTGAAGGGAACCCAAACAGCATCCCCCGGTCATCTGGCAAAGCTGGTCGATACATCAACCCCATCGCTTGCTGTTGTGGCGTCTGCGCCACTTCTAACTGAATCGTTGTGCCATTAGGAACAATGGCTTTAGCAGAAATTGGTAGTTTTTGACCTAAACTCTCTGGTGCTGGATTTTGAGAACCAGATGTGAGGCTGGGAGGTTTAGCTGTTGTTGGCGCGGAACAGCCTATCAGAAAAATACTCAGCAACATTAAGAGCAAACTTAGCCTACGACTCATAATTATTTCTGATTTTGTAATTTAGATTTCAATTTTACAGAATTTAAGCTAGAAAACCTACGGCTTTTATTCGTACCGTAATAGATAGCTGTTTTCAACCCCAATTAGACAAGGGGCAAAATTCCCTTGTTAAAGATAGGTAAACTTCCGCCTTACTGTACTAGGATTCTCTCAAAACGTATCCTACGCCTCGCACTGTTTGAATGAGGCGCTTTTGACCTTCATCTTCAATTTTTAGGCGCAGATAGCGGATGTAAACTTCAATTACATTCGACTCACCCAGGAAGTCATAACCCCAAACATTTTCTAAAATTTGTTCGCGGGTTAACACTTCACGGGGATGTTCCATTAAGAATTTTAATAGTTCAAATTCCTTCATTGTCAAGTCAATTGCCCGTCCGTTGTGTATGGCACGGCGAGTTGCTATGTCTAAAATCAGATCCCCAAAGCGTAATTGCTCCGTGGTATCCACATCGGGTTTTAAGTAGAGGCGAATTAACTTCAAAAAGTCTTCTGAGCGGTAAGGCTTGAGGATGTAATCATCCGCTCCAGCTTCTAGACAAGCTACACGATCATCGACTGTATCCCTTGCCATTAAAATCAATACAGGCGATCGCATACCAGTGCCTCTCAGATTTTTGCACAATGAGAGTCCTGATTCTCCTGCTAGCATCCGGTCTAAAACAATTAAAGCAGGCTGGCGATCGCGACAGTGTTGTAAACCACTGGTCGCATCATGAGCCAAAATTGATTCATAGCCGGCTTCTTGCAAATCACAAGAAAGCTGATTTGCTAGGCTCTCATCGGTTTCAATCACCAAAACACAGGGACTTTGAGCAACTGTCATAACAATTTGGGATATTGGATTTGGGATTGTAAAGATATTCCAGCGAAAATCTTTACATCAGTTAAAAGTGCAATTACGAGTTTTTAGTGATGGAGCAATCCTGATTTGACGTGCTGCTAAGGATCTTTTAGCACGTTCAGGCATCAGCCATCGAATTCTCAGATGCAATCTTAATAACTAAATCCAAATACCATCCCTACACCAGTAATTCTGGAAGGAAATCACCAAACTGGGTAGAGGGGAGAAATCAATTCAAAATTCAAGAACTCTTGCTTTCTGCCTTCTGCCGACGCTCTCTACGAGACGCTGCGCGTAGCAAGATCCCTGTAAGGGTACGCGGACTCGCTACCGCTGCACTATCCTGCCTCCTGCCTTCTAATAACTACGGCAATTCTACCGAAGTTGGTTTAGCAATATGTGGCAAACCCCAACCTAATTTTTCTCGCAAAATTCGGAAAAACTCAGGTGGTTGCAGGCGAATAAATCGGGCACTATATTGCGATCGCTCCATATATACTCTATCTTCTGGTAGAACATAGCACCCTCCATTTCCATCGACGACCATCACCAGCCGAGGAATGTTGACTGGGTAGATATTAACCGATTCAGTATCTGGAAATACTAGTGCTCTAGAAGCTAGGGAATGTGGGCAAATGGGTACTAGCTGTAAAACAGGTACGCCAGGTGTCACAACTGGGCCACCAGCACTCAATGAGTAAGCTGTAGAACCAGTAGGCGTAGAAACAATCACACCATCTGCCGCAATATCTACTGGTGCATGACGCCCTATGGCAATTTCAAAATGGCACATAGAGGTCAAAGGTTCACGGTGCAGAACCATTTCATTCAAGCAGAGGGCTTCCCACAGCACTGCTTCTCCCCGAAACACTTTGACGGTGAGCATGACTCGTTCTTCAATTTCATACTCACCTGCCATCAGCTGTTCTAGTGCTTGGGGCAATTGATTTAGGAAGGTTTCCGTCAAAAATCCCATGTGTCCGGTGTTCACCGTTAACAGTGGAATACCACAGGGGGCTACCTGACGAGACGCTGCTAAAACAGTGCCGTCTCCCCCTAACACCACTGCAAACTCCATATCTGAGTCAAAACCAGGGGGCGTTAGACCGTCAATGGGGGTGTGGCATACAGGACTCTCTGGGTTAGAGTAGCCCAATATTCCACCGATACTTGATGTGATACACACATCCCAACCGGCAGCGGTTAGCTTGTCTTTCAACTCGATAGCGACACGACCCGCTATCGGTTTAACGTCATTGTAGATAATGCCTGCTTTCGGCACACTTAAATATCCAAGTTTAGGCGGTGCTTTGTATTATGTAATCCTTACACATTTTGGTCATGTAGTCATTAATCTAGAGTCAAATATCCAGAGTCTAGAGTGTGAACTACCCCAATCTCTCAACGGACGGGGCTTCCCAATTCACCGGAAATAGCCTCTCTTGTCTCCGTAGTTCTATTGATCTGACATCTCCTCCTCTTGTCAGGAGTACTGGTTTCCAAGGCCCAAATCTTCCTGTTGCAACACATACCTTATCAGCTTGGTTTTCGCTTATGGCATTAATGGTCAAGATACTAAACCGACCCTACCATCACAATCCCTAGCTTATGAGTACATTGTTCGCGTTAGCGTCTGTCTGCGACACGCTGCGCGAACGCAGAGAAGGTGGGGACTTCAGCAATCCATTAACTACTAATATCTGTTTTGTAATGACTATTGACTATTGGCTTTTGAAGACTGTTTAAAAGGAGTTTTTTTAGGTTTCTGTTTTTTATTTTTATTTTTCTGGTAATCTACCTCTTTGAGCTTCTTCATAATTCGGCTGAAGTACTCTTGTAGATAGTTTTCTAGGGTTGTGGTTTGTTGCTGATCTAAACCAAAGACTGTATAGACTTCATCCATTGAAGCATTTAACTGTTTACCACTGGCTAATACTTCTGTAAACGCTAGCCTGTCCGCTACGTTCCATCCCCACTGAAAGAACCGCATTAAGCCCCGAACAGCACGAAGCAAGTTTATTGGCATCCGCGTTACCCTCGCGTCTTTTCCAGATAAGCGTTCGCACAGGTTGATGATTTCTTCTGCACTCCATGCACGAGTACCGACTACAGGAAAAGCTTGGTTTTCCGTTTCGGGCACACTCAATGCACGGATTGCAAACTTAGCAATGTCCTGAGTGTCCATATAGGCGATGGGAGAAGAATTACCTGTTACCCAAACTGGCTGTCCTTCCAAAATGGGAATCCCGTACTGGCCAATTAACCCTTGCATAAACCCAGCGAGGCGCAAGATAGTATAGTTCAAGCCAGACTCAGCCAGGAAAAGTTCTGTACACCGCTTAATTTCCATGAGCGGTACTTCTGGGTATTTATCAGCATCTAAAATTGAAAAGAAAATAAAACGCTCTACACCCGCTGCTTTTGCGGCTTGAATCAATGCTACTTTGCCGTCCCAATCCACTTGTTTGATACTCAGTGAATCTGTAGGGCGAGATGTTGACGCATCAATAACTTGAGTTACACCTTCTAATGCTTCGGCTAGGGTATCGGGATAACGCAAATTTCCCGGTACGAGTTCCGCACCCCATTCTTTGAGAAAAGCTGCTTTTTTACTGCTCCGAACAAGACAGCGTACTTTATATCCCTCATCGATTGCACGACGAGCCACTTGTCTTCCTAAGGTGCCAGTGGCACCGACGATTAATAATGTCATGAGGGTTGTAATAAATTTTAATGTTTTATGAAAAGAATGTTATCAGAATAACCTATGCAAACAAAAGTTTACATCTTTTCTCAGAAAATCGTTTTTTATGGAAAAATTCATGGGAAAATTGCTGTCCGTTTAACGGACAAGCTTTTTTCCCAGTTAGCGAAAAATATGAACGCCGGCTTGAGGCAAACAGAACTTTTCGATGAAAAAGGGAGTGGGAAATAGGGAGAATAATAACTCCTAACTCCTAACTCCTAACTCAGCACTCAATTATTCTTCTCCGCCCTGAATTTTCAGTAATAAAGCACCTAAGCCCCAGCCCACGAAGATTAAACCGAAGGACAATAGAGCTGCATTCAAAATTTCGCCACCCATTGGTGTGATTCTCCTTATCCAAATTAGTGTGTGTAAACTAGGTCTAGCAGAAGCTTTTCAATAGTTGCTGTAGGATTAGACCTGTGTAAATAATTTTAAACTAGTTTAGCAAGTAATCCCTACTGGTTTGGGGGGGCAATCCCTACTGTGGAGCGGTGGAGATGGGGAAATGTGAGAAAAATTAATGATAATTATTATGAATAAATTTTATGTATCAAAATAATCAAGGTAATTTAGTGAATTTTCGCCAAGATGACCGCCCACGTTTGGCGTTGACGCTAGGAGATCCGGCGGGGATTGGGCCGGAGGTGATTTTGAAAGCTTTAGCAGAGCCAGAAATTAGTAAAAAATATAACGTTACAGTGGTGGGTAGCTGGGATTTGCTGGCACAGACTTATCACAAACTGAATTTAACAGAGAATTTAGCACCTTTGGCAAATACAGACGAGTTGTCAGTCAGCGATGTGCAGTTAGATAGGGAAATTAAAGATGAAATTATCCCAGGAATAGGTAATGCGGCGAGTGGTGCGGCTAGTTTTGCCTATATGGAATATGCGATCGCTCAAACACTCGCTGGTAAATTTGATGCTATTGTCACAGGGCCGATCGCTAAATCTGCTTGGAAAGCCGCAGGGTATAATTATCCAGGGCAAACGGAACTTTTGGCAGAAAAATCAGGTGTTGACCGTTTTGGGATGTTATTTGTAGCGCGATCGCCCCATACTAATTGGACACTCCGCGCTTTACTTGCCACCACACATATTCCCCTACGTCAAGTAGCCGATACATTGACACCGCAGTTGCTGACACAGAAATTGGATTTGCTGGTGGAGTGCTTGGAGAAAGATTTTGGGATACAAAATGGGAGAATTGCGATCGCAGGTTTGAATCCCCACAGTGGCGAACAGGGACAACTTGGACATGAAGAACAGGATTGGTTAATTCCCTGGTTGGAGCAAGAGCGGCAAAATAGACCACAATTACAGCTAGATGGGCCAATACCGCCAGATACGATGTGGGTTAAACCTGGTCAAGCTTGGTATGGAAATTCTTTAGTACAAAATCCTGCTGATGGCTACTTGGCACTTTACCACGACCAAGGCTTAATTCCTGTGAAGCTGATGGCGTTTGATCGGGCAGTTAATACTTCTATTGGTCTTCCTTTCGTTCGGACTTCACCGGATCATGGAACAGCGTTTGATATTGCGGGTAAGGGAATTGCTGATGCTACGAGTATGAAGGCAGCGATACATTTAGCGGCTGAGTTGGTTAGTCAAAGATTGGCTAAAATAAATTAATTTTAGAACTTAATTATCGAAGGTATTTCATAGCTTCAAGTGAAGGCAATTTATAAATACCAGCCATCCGTTTATTCGGGCGACTGGTATTTTTTTGTGCTTTTTGAATTATGGCAAGGATAGGCTAACGCCTAAAAGATATGAAGTATGCATTTATCTACTTGCTTAGTTGCGGGGCTTCTTTTTTATCTCTCTGAGTGAAAAGAAATAAAGAGCTTTACTCCAATAGTCGTGGTACTAAGACGCCTTTTTTTCTTTTTCACTTCGGGCTGAGGGAGGTGTAATTAGTGTGCTTTTCAGAGTTTAAATTTTTAGGAGTTAATAATGAATTTACCTGAAACTGTTGGATACGTTCGTACTGACCTTCAAAGTCTTCATGATTGGACTAATCATCAATTTGGCATGAAGTCAATGTCTTCTAGTCGGGTTGCTTTTGATCGAACTCACAAATGGTTTGGATACGAGTTAATACTACTAAAGCCTAATGCGAAAATCAAGAAAGGACATTGGGATGCGAGGGTTAATCGACTTGGCGATCGCATTCTTCCAGGATGGAATTGTGCCTTACTCTGCCATTATCGTCCAGGTGGTGGTATGAGAGAACACTGTGACCACTCCGTTTTTGAACCTCTGGTAGCATTAGTCAATATTGGACGTGCTACTTTCCGCATTGATAATCAGGAATATCACCTTGAAGATGGTCAGGTTATCCGGTTTAATTCTAATATTCTCCATGAAGTACTTCCGGTTGTATCTGAACGCTGGTCTTTGTCCTTTCGCCGGATTAAGCCACAGCATCTACGGTTCTAAACTTATGTAATCCTTTTCCTGTAAGGATTATAGGGCTATTCTTATATCGCTGATGTCACTCTATATTAAATCTTTGTAACTTGCGCTCCCATCGGAAATACAAACTTTCCCCATCCACCTCGTCTGTCTCTTCACTTTCATTAATGAGGTCTTGGTTTTTCTCCTCTAACTCGCGCATATACTGCCTGAGTATACCCCCAACAGCGATCGCTCTAGTTTTATGCAGTTGACGGGTTAACTCTAGAAACCATTCTCTATCACCCACCAAATCTGACTCTTTCACCTGATACTTGAGAATTTCTGGGATGAGTAATGACGGGTTATGATGCTTTGCGATCGCGCTAGTATGAATAATTGGCTGGTAATCAATTCGTAAGCACTGCTGCCACAACGCTACCCATTTGGCATGAGAAAGATAGCCATGACTGAAGTACGAAGGCGGTACCATTGCCAAAATATGTAAATGCGGGTGTGCTGAAACTCCATCTCTACCTTTAGTTACTTCTATAGACTTTACCCAGCCTTTTGCAGGCCATGTTTTCAATTCAGTCAATCGCTTAAAAGCTTTATTCATCGAATCCAAATTTTCCCTGAGTTCCTGAATCTGGCAATTCTTTACAGTCAAGGTGACAAATAGCCAACGATGCTTGGGGTAATCAGTGACAACCTGTGGGAGAATTTTGTAAGCTCTTGCTTTCCACATGAGCGATCGTCGCCACTGACAAACTGGACAATGACGCACTCTACAGAATCGGGCATCTGATAGCTTTAACTTGAAAAAGCCTTCCGATTCATCTGGCACTAATTGAAACTTTAGTAACTCGGAACACATTCTCATCCGCCAAGCATACTCGTGAAAATAATGTTCGTTTGCTTTGGCGTAATAATGTAAGACTTTATCAGTATTAGCTCAGTGCTTGTCCCAAATTTTACCTAAAAGCGAAACTTCACTTAAGCTAGGTACATTTTGACTATGTTGGAACTTATCTTGAGAGGATATATTAAAAGCAATAAAGTTATTGTCTGAGGCTTGAGCAGACACGAAATTACCAAATCAGTTTGTATCAACGTCCCAAATTAACGCAAGTTATACGGTCAAGCCTCAGTAAAAGTATTTAGGTAAACAATTAAGACTAATGCTGACTCATCTTAGTCATTCTTGGTTATGAAGTACTCCTGAAATTGGAAAGCTCAAGAATTAGTATTTTCGTCGGGTGCTTCAAACTTATAACCATAGCCCCGCACAGTTTTAATAAATTCCGGTATGCTGGCATCGACTTCCATTTTCTTGCGAAGCTGACCAATATGCACATCAACCACCCGGCCATCTCCTACGTAGTCACAACCCCAGATTTTTTGGATTAGCTGTGGGCGACTCCAAGCCTGATTAGGATGACTTGCCAAAAAATGCAAAATATTAAATTCCAGTGCTGTTAAGGCAAGAGATTTATCGTTCAGTGTCACCTCCCGACCCTCTGGGTTAATTGCTAGCTGCTTGAAGACAATACGTTGTGTTGGAGAAGGGTTGATGTAGCGTATCCGTCTTAAAAGAGCTTCTACTCTAACTTCAACTTCTGCAAGACTAAACGGTTTAGTCATGAAATCATCAGCACCTGCACTTAAAATTTTAATTTTATCAGCCTCATCAGTCCTACTAGTTAGTATCAACACTAAAACATTAGTACGACTCTGCATTTCTTGACAGAGGCTATAACCATTAACATCCGGCAAATTCCAATCCAGAATCACTAAAGCTGGGTTGAATTGCTCAAACAATGATAAGGCAGTCTTACCATCTGCTGCCGACTCTATTTGATATTTTCGACTTAAAAAACGATAGACGAGATTTCTCACGCCGAAGTCGTCATCTACGATCAGAATTTTGGGAGTAGTAGCGGTAACCATAACCATAATGCTGCCTAGCCTATTGTAGATTGGGCGATTGGCTGTTACGCCAGTTTCGCCTTACGTGTTTCTGTTGAGAGTATATTCACGTGCGTCTCTGCTTAGTACCATCGTCACTGTAGTACTTGTGTACAATTAATTTTCCATGAAGTTTATGAAAACTTCAGCCATCGTAATGCTTATAAAATGTATAAGTATTGTATGATTTTTGTATAATTTTGAATTTGTATTGTATATTTTTTGACTTTTATACTTAAATCCAGTGTAATTAAAGAACATCTCTCTAACCGCAAATAGTCTAGAGAAACACAACGCCACAGCAATTACTACAAATTTGCACAAAGCACTTCCTGATTAATTAGGTATCTACAAAGGCTCACAAACGAATCTATAAGCAAATCTAGATTCTAAACTCCTAATTACCCAAATGTACTCTAGCCAACGGGTATGTCTTCTTAAAGAGGGTCTACGAGAATTTACTTTGGGTGCATTTATATGTAGCTACCCTCTTAAGCATATACTATACTACAAGTTTCAGCCTGAGACTATGACAAGCCAAGGACTGAGAGCATCACCAGAAGGTATAAGGGCAGCAAAAACAGCTTTAACAGACAAAACTTGGAGTCAACATAAATTAGCAACAGCTTTAGGCATTACACGTCAACCAGTTTCCAAATTCTTTGCAGGTGAGTCTGTTTCTCGCTCTTGTTTTGTGCAAATTTGCCAACAGCTAGGGTTATCTTGGCAAAAGGTTGCTGGCTTACCTGAAGATGTGGCATTTGAGGCAACTCCTAAAGCACAAATCAAAGGTGCTGACCTTGATACACTGGTGCGGGAAGTGCGGCAAAAGCGTCAAGATAAAATCCAAGACCAGTGCAACACTCTGCAAATGTTGGACATTGCCCAGACAATCCAATTGATGGACATTTACACCAATATTTATGTTTTAGAAGAGATAACTAGCCTGCAATGGCGAGAAATTTCTGACCTGTTGAAAGACTTCAAATCTGAATCAGACTTTAATCAACTCGCAGGATACAAGGGTCAGAGAAGATTACCAGGCTTGGAAGCAGTATTGCAGCACTCAAAACTGATGGTGCTGGGTAAACCAGGGTCTGGTAAAACTACATTTTTACAATATCTAGCGATTGAGTGTAACAAAGGCGAGTTTCAGCCAAACCGCATAGCAAGTTTTATTAGAGTGAAAGAATTTGCTGAAGATGCCAAAACAGACAGCGAATTCAATCTATTGAACTATATTACCCAAGAATTTCTTACTTGCGGTGTTGAACAGGAATCAACTAAAACTCTCCTGACTGAGGGCAAACTACTGATTTTGCTAGATGGATTAGATGAAGTACCAGCAAAAAAGGCAGATAAAGTCACAATAGAAATTCGGAGATTTACCCAAACTTTTTACAAAAATCACTTTGTTATTAGCTGTAGGATTGCTGCCCAAAAATATAGATTTCAGGGAGTTACTGAAGTTGAGATGGCAGATTTTGACCAAGAGCAAGTAGAAGTTTTTGCCAAAAAATGGTTTGTTGGAGTTGCTCTTAAATCTAGGGAAGACAATGAAGCCATAGGAAATTTATTTATTAATCAGCTGCATCTTTCAGAAAATCAACATATCCGAGAATTGGCGGTCACTCCATTACTGCTACATTGGATTTGCTTGGTGTTCCAAGCAAAAGATGAATTTCCTTTAAATCCAGCCAAGTTATATGAGCAAGCAGTGAATATTTTGCTGAACAGATGGGATGAAGTCAAAGGAATTAAACGCGATCGCGTTGCTCAAAATTTGACTTTAAAAAGCAAGAAAAAACTGCTTGTTCAACTTGCTGCTATTACTTTTGAGCAAGAACATTACTTTTTTGAGCAAGAAAAAATCCTGCAAATTATTGCTGACTATCTAGAACCTTTACAAAATATTAATTCAGAGGCAAGTCAATTTTCGCCAGATAATGAAGCAGTAATGAAAGCAATTGAGGTACAAAATGGATTATTGGTGGAAAGGGCAAGAGGAATTTACTCTTTTTCTCATCTGACGCTTCAAGAGTATTTGACGGCTAGGAAAATTGTTGAAACTTACTCAGCTTATGATTGGAACAATCTGGTCAGTCACATAACCGAAAAACGCTGGCATCAGGTATTTTTATTAACTGTTAGTATGTTGCTGGATGCTAATGAAATACTACAGATAATCAAGCAAAAGATTGATTTGCTAGTTGCTGGCGACGAAAGATTACAATATTTTCTAACCTGGCTGCATCAAAAATCTAGTTCTGTCTCTACGCGCTCTAAAACAGCTGGTGTTCGTGCCTTTTACCTCGTTTGCGTTGAGCGAAGCTCTTGCAATAGACATGATGCTTTTGTCTATACTTCTGGTTATGACCTTGAGTGTGCTCTTGTTGGTAACATCGCTTTTGACACTGACCTTGTACTAGATGAGTTTCTATTCAGTACTGTTGCCTGCATTAACGAGCTTGACTTTGCCTTTGAACATACCCTCAACGATACCCTTGATCATGCACATGCCCTTATAATTGCCTTTGATAAAGCTGTTGACATTGTTGTTGATCTTAAATTGAAGAAAGTGCTGCAAAAGCTTAAAAAGCAACTACCAAAAATAGACAGCAAACCAGAGAAATTTAGAGGCTGGTGGCAAGCTCAGGGTAAAGCCTGGGGTGCAGAATTAAGAGATGTGCTGATTAAGTATCGCAATATTGGTTACAACTGGCAGTTCAACCAACAGCAAAAAGAATTGCTTCAGCAATATTACGATGCCAATAAATTGCTGGTAGATTGCCTCAATAGTGCAGCTGATATAACTCCCATAGTGCGACAAGAGATTGAAGAGACATTATTATTAGCGATCGCAGATATTGAAAAAGTACGTAATTCCTATACTAATAGCTGAAAAATTTGGGAGCATCCACTTTTGGCAGAAAGACTTAAATAGTTAACAAACCATTGAGATAAGCACAACGAATAGAGAGGATGTGATTAACACTATCAACATTCCACTGTGCGCCAGAAATTTTAATTCTCGCACCAATTTGTTTAATAGCAGATTCAACTGCTCCAGAACCAATAGAACAAAGTTGTTCAGCCTGGTAATAGGCATAGTTGACAATACGAGAGCGATGTTTTTCAAGATAAGCAATGAAGTTCTTCGCCTGTTTACCTCGGCAATGAAGAAATA
>NZ_WBKL01000133.1:0-47397 GCF_015714705.1 Nostoc sp. NZL
AACAAGCAAATGCGATCGCCCAACAAGCAAATGCGATCGCCCAACAAGCAAATGCGATCGCCCAACAAGCAAATGCGATCGCCCAACAAGCAAATGTAGTCGCCGAACAAGCAAATGCGATCGCCCAACAAGCAAATAGCGAATGTGATTGTTGCCCTTATTTAATTATTAAAAATTGATGATTTATAATCTAAGCTGAAACTCTAATTGATCCTCGCGGCAGCAACGCTACTCAAAAGTGGACACATCTCGCAGCAAACTAGGAATTTCCCCTTGAGATAAAGGAAACTCCAGCAGAGTTTCTCTAAGTCCCAAATACCCAGATTCAGCAAACGACAAAAGCATTCGTGAAAGCGCTAGCCAAACCTCCGATTCGTATTCCCAATCACGATAACGCGAAGCTTTACCAGCAATTGAACGTAGCGCCCAGAAATAAGAGTTTCGCACCACCGAACCACCCTTCTTAAACTCTGGTAAATCTTCATGATGAATAAAAAGCACTTTATTTTCAATTCTGGCTCTCATAGCAATTTTAGATTTCGGATTAAAAATAAATTTTAAATAGGGTGCCTTACAATCCCGTTCGGTTAAGGTTTTTGATTGATTATTGTAGAGACGGCGATTCATCGCGCCTCTTGCCTTAACCGTAGGGTTCGTTACGACTTTAACCTAACGCACCATGTTGTATCATCGCGGTACCTCGTCTTTACCAAAAAGCTCCTCTTTATCTCTGTATTCTCTGCCCCTCTGTGGTTCAATAAATAACTTTTAAACCGCAGAGGCACAGAGAACGCAGAGATTTTACCACCTAAAAACTGGCATTTAAACCCACACGAAAAGTGAATCCAGGGCTATAGATGCGATTAACTCGCTCATATTGCTCACCCAGTAGATTTTCTAAGTAAACTGTCAATCCTACATTGCTAGTTATAGGTACACGACCGCTCAAATCTAAATTTACGAAAGATGGGGCAAAATCTGTAATCGTGTCACCAGGGTTTGTAAAGAAGGCTCTGCGAGTGCCACTGTTGTAGGTAACATACAAATTAGTCTGCCAACCTGAATTTTGATAACCCACACCAGTTTGCAGTACAGAGTAGGGAATCAAGCCTAACTGTAAACCTCTCTCTGAGCCTGTTTTTACTTCAGCATCTGTATAAGTGTAGTTGAGGAAAGTTGACCAGCCAGCTGCAATTCTTAATTGCAATGCAACCTCTAAACCATTGGTATCTACTAGTCCAATGTTTTCCCATCTTCCGGCGATGACTCCCAAGCGATCGCCTATACTACTACCAAAGTAAGTAAACTGCCCAATCAGATTTTGAGAAAAATTGACATCTACTCCCGCACTCCAAGTAGAACCAGTTTCCGGTCTTAAATCAGGATTAGGTTCCCAACCATGAACTGTATCATAAACATACAACTGATCTAACCCAGGATTGCGTTGTGCCCCTGCCCAACTTCCCCGCACTGCTATTATTGGTGTGACGGCATAACGTAACCCAACACTAGGATTGAGATAATTTCCAAACTGGCTGTCAAAGCTTTGCCTTAGTCCTAAATCTATCAGGAAGTCATCGCTAATATTCCAAGTATTCACAGCAAATAAAGCTGTATTGAACAAACTCCTATCTTCAGTTTCATTATTGGCAATCCTAGTAGGATTTGTACTTAAAACGTCACCAGTTAAATCGGTGTTTTTTAAATCTAATCCCCAGCGCAATTTATTATTGGAAGTAACTTTCCACTCATGATCTACCCTGGCTGTAAGTTGTTGGGTATCTAAAGCTCCTGTACGGTAAAATTCTCCTGTAGGGCCATAGGTGCTGAAATAATCTTGGTTATAACCAATAGAGGTTGTAAGATTGGAACTTTCCCCATTACCTAGTCGAGTTTTCCAGGATAAGCCAACATTTAAACCATCATGGTCTAATCTATCTCTTTGCAGAGGGAAACCGAAATAAATTAAGCCGCGACGACTGCTGAGTGCAGTAACATCTAAATTCAAAGAATTTTTTTTATCTAAATCTAGCCCAATGCTACCAAAGTAAGTACTTGTAGCTGTATCTGCATTTGATAAAAATCCCTGTTCATCACGATTAGCTGCACCTACAGGGACGCGGTAACGGTTATCTATAAAGAATCTTTCAAAGCTGAAGTTGTACTTAACATTATCAGATGAACCACCATAGGTTACTTGTTGATTATTTAAACTCAATGAACCAAATTCTGCACTAGCGCTCAATTTAGGTTTGCCATAACCTTCCTTAGTGATGATATTCACAACTCCCCCAAAAGCAGAGGAACCATACAATGCGGAAGCTGTCCCGCTATATAATTCCACTCGTTCAATAGCTTCTACAGGAATGCTATTTAAGTCAGTTCCACCATGATAAATATTGACATTATTGTTAATTGGTCTACCATTAATCAAAAATACAGACTGATTAATTGAGGCTCCCCGGTAATATGTACCTGTGTGAATATCTGCCCCATGCCCTACATCATTGATCGCAAAACCAGGCATTCTTTTCAAAATATCAGCTAAACTTGTAGCGCCCTGCTTTTGAATTTCTTCTTTATCAATTACGTAAGTTGGTGTAGATTGAGGTAGATTGTCTGGTTCTGCGATCGCTTCTATAGAAATGTCTGCATCATCTGTATAATCTGGCTCTGTTTCTGGCTGAGTTTCTGGATTAACTTCACTCGGCGCAGATTGTTGAGTTAATAATTCGGCATTAGTGGCGGGTAGCTCAATTTCACTCAAACTCGGAATATCTGAAATGACTTCGGTTGATTTATCAGTATTTCTCTGTTTAATTTCACTCTCAGCAGCAAAGCCAGGAAACGCTATCAGTAAACTCGGTAAAGCAACTGTTAGCAACAAAAAATCCTTTTTCACGTTCTCTTTCACACCAGGTAAAAACAGTCACTACGTAGTATTGTTGCTGTAATAGTAAAATCGTGTCAAAAGACACGCTGTCATATTTCTACAATTCAGATGAGACTATTGGTCAATTCACTATGGGTTAAACTCCAAAGTGTCTGTATTTGAAGAAGTCAGGAGGGAACGACCCTGGATGTTTGGAGCTACGTAAAAAGCTATAAGCTAACGCAACAGTGAGGGTTTTGAACTCTTGATTTTTAGCGTTGGCGCAGCCAGCACTTCTCTAGGAGACGCTGCACAAATGGCAGAGCTACTTTACCACCGTAGGCATCGCTTTACTGAAGCAAATCGCGTAGGTGCCGCAGACAGAGCAGTTTTTCTCTAGCCTCTTGCTCTCTGTCTCAATTATTCCTACTTAAGGAATAGAGATTTCTATTACTACTGATAGATCAAAGAATATTATTTACTAAGTTATACTTGAATGTTAGTGATTTTAAGGAATTATTAGTAACTTTAAATTTTAACTAAATTATTAATCATTCAAAAAAATCGAAGTTGATTATTTGCCGAAAAACTAATTATTGAAAATTTACTTATGTATATAGCTTTATGGCCAGGGAATGTATATCCTTTAGGCGCAACTTGGGATGGTAAAGGGACAAACTTTGCTTTATTTTCAGAAAATGCAACAGGGGTAGAGCTTTGTTTATTTGATAACGATGACGAAGAAATTCGCTTACCTTTGACAGAAAAAAACAATTTTGTTTGGCATGGTTACTTACCAGGAGTGGGCCCCGGTCAAAAATATGGGTTTAGAGTGCATGGGATGTGGGCACCGGAGGTAGGTCATCGATTTAATCCAAACAAACTATTAATTGACCCCTATGCTAAGGCAATTGACGGTGAGTTTAGTAACGATCCATCTGTCTTTGGTTACTCTCTAAATGCTCCAGAAAAAGACTTAGTTTTTTCTGAACTAGATGATGCCAAAATAATGCCCAAGTGTGTTGTGGTCGATCAATCTTTTGATTGGGAAGGCGATAAACTGCTTTCTTCACCCTGGCATACAACTGTTATTTATGAAACTCACGTAAAAGGTTTTACTAAACTACATCCAGCTATTCCAGAAGAGTTGCGTGGCACTTATGCCGGGTTGGCGCATCCAGCTGCAATTCAACACTTACAGCAACTAGGAATTACAGCCGTTGAGTTGATGCCAGTACATCACTTTCTATCTCATCCAGGACATTTAGAAGAAAAAGGATTAACCAACTACTGGGGCTACGATTCCATCAACTATTTTGCCCCCTATTCTAGTTACAGTGCTAGTGGAACTGTGGGTCAACAAGTCACCGAATTTAAGCAAATGGTCAAGGCACTACATTTTGCCGGAATTGAAGTGATCTTAGATGTAGTCTACAACCACACTGGCGAAGGAAATCATTTTGGGCCAACGCTATCTTTACGAGGTGTTGATAATTCTGTATATTACCGTTTGGTAAAGGATGATCCTCGCTACTACATGGACTTTACAGGCTGCGGTAACTCTCTGAATGTGCGTCATGCTCAAGTTCTGAAGTTAATTATGGATAGCCTGCGCTACTGGGTAACAGAAATGCATGTAGATGGCTTCCGCTTTGATTTGGCCTCGGCGCTGGCGCGGGAATTGTATGAGGTAGATAACCTATCAGCTTTCTTTGATATTATTCATCAAGACCCAATCTTGGCAGATGTAAAGCTCATTGCTGAACCTTGGGATTTAGGAGAAGGCGGCTATCAAGTCGGGAATTTTCCACTGCGTTGGTCTGAGTGGAATGGAAGATATCGGGATACAGTACGAGATTTTTGGCGTGGTGCAGATGATAGTTTAGGACAATTTGCTTACTGTTTTACAGGTAGCCCTGACTTGTATCAAACAAACGGGCGTAACCCAAATGCAAGTATTAATTTCGTGACTGCTCATGATGGTTTCACGTTAAATGATTTAGTCAGCTACAACGAAAAGCATAATGAGGCAAACGGGGAAGACAATAGAGATGGTGAAAGCCATAATAGATCCTGGAATTGTGGTGTAGAAGGCGAAACCAAAGATATAGAAGTAATGCGTTTGCGCCAACGGCAACGACGAAACTTTTTAGCAACCCTAATGCTATCTCAAGGTGTACCAATGCTATTAGAGGGAGATGAAATTGGCTGTAGTCAAAAGGGAAATAATAATGTCTACTGCCAAGACAATGAGATTTCCTGGCGGCATTGGGATTTGCAAAAAGCAAACGCGGATTTACTAGACTTTACCCGTGAACTAATTAATTTTCGCCATCAACATCCAGTATTCCGACGGCGTAAGTGGTTTCAAGGTCGCCCCATCCACGGTTTAGGCATTAATGATATTGCTTGGTTTAATTCTGACGGCAGTGAAATGACTGAAAAGCAGTGGCTAGTTAGTTATGCCAAAGTGATGGAGATTTTTTTGAATGGGCAAGGAATTTCCACTCCAGGAACTCGTGGTGAGCGGATTATTGATGAAAGTTTTCTACTATTTTTTAACGCTCACTACGAGTTAATTGAGTTTGCTTTACCCAATGAGTTTAAGGAAAATGTATGGGAGATAGTAATTGACACTAATGAACCTCGCTTCCTAGATCGAGGAAAATTAGTTTCAGGCTCTCAAACTGTACCAGTCACAGATCGCTCTCTAATGGTGTTACGCCTTATCAGTTAACAGTACGAGAATAAAAAGATACTTAGATAATATCCTAAGCGATAACGAGCTACTCCGCGATTAACGTAAGCTTGGGGGTTAAGTCTGATGACTTTAGAAAAATCACGCACTGCACCAAAGTCATCTCCATTTCGTCCGCAAGCACAAGCCCGATTAAAGTAGGCTCTATAATCGTTAGCATTGAGACGAATTGCTAGATTAAAGTCGAGCATAGCTGTTTAGGTATCTTGCAAGACAAAATGCGCTAAACCTCGGTCATTATAGATATCTGCAAGCAGTCAGCTGCTGATTCGAGGTATCTGAATTAGAGCTAAATTAAAGTCAAGAATTGCCTTAGAGTTTTTCCCATCTCCAGCACGGGCTACGCCTACGCTCGATTATGATCGACAATGGCAGCCTGATAACCCCCTTGTCTGTAGTGCCACTCCCCGGTTCAGATAAGCCTCAAAGTTATCAGGTGCAAAATTTATAGCTTGAGTACAATCTGTAACACCTTGATGGTAATCTTGTAATTGCTGTAGCTTATAGCGATCGCTATAAGCTACAGCAAAATCTTTTTCAAGTTCAATCGCCTGATTGAAATTCTCTATTGCTTCCTGGTAATTACCCCGCCGCATCTTAACTACACCCAACTCCAAGAAGTCACTCGCTGTAATTTTGGTAATTCAAATAGGTGAGGAATATGCAGATAAAGTCCACAAAGTCAGAGGTAAAGCAACAATTAAACTGAGAAATAATCGCCAGAAATTACTCATAGTACCAAATTAGGATAAGTAGTATTGTTTGATGTTTTTGGAACAGTCTTTTTGTCAAGACTCTAAATCCAAAATTGGTATAAGTATCCTATTTGACAATTTCGGCAACCTTAAAATTAGCGGGACAAAAAGCCCCGCTAATTGTTAATTATTGAAGTTAAATTTTAGTCTACTTCCAGTCCTTATCGGCTTGTGAAAGCACATAAGCAGTTACATCTTCAATCTGGTTAGATTTTAAACGACTGCCAAAAGCAGGCATGGCATTTTTACCTTTTGTAACTTGGGCGATAATTGCTTCTTCTGAGTACATACCATACTTTTCTAAAGCGTCCTTCTTGAGGTTCTTCGGAGCTTGAACCAGATTTTTACCCCCCGCGTGACAAGAGGCACAATTAGCACTAAATACTTTAGCTCCACTAACAGCATCTCCTGCCAAAGCTGGACTACTGAAGGCAAAGGTGAAGATTGCTATGCCTAACAGCATCACTGTAATAATTTTTTTCATTTCGTGTTCTCTCTGCAATAACGGCTTATTCGCTGCAATATCCTCCATAATTGTCAGTTGAGCCGCTGCTCTAGTCAAATGACAAGCTGTCAAACTTCGCTCTCAAGTTTGAGATTTTGAATATTCGAGGTTTTAAATTGAAGGTTGTTAACACAGAATGATGTCTGGCGATAAACTGCTTTACATCTACGCTAATAATGAAAATGTAAATTCATACAAAATTTAATATTTTATAACTAATAAATAATAGGTCTTTAAGGATGAGATATTCAAGATGAAAATTATCCTGCTTCATCCTTTATATTCATCCTTTGTTATTTAGTTAACAGCCCCTAAGTGAGTAAGCGCATCTTCTGTAACACGACAAATGCGCCAATCATCTAATATAGATGCTCCCATAATCCGGTAGAATTTTTGGGCTGATTCGTTCCATTCCAACACACTCCACTCTAACCGCCCACAATCACGTTCTACAGCTATCTGAGCTACTTTACTAAGGAGAGCCTTTCCAATACCTTGCCTGCGATATTCTGGTAACACAAATAAGTCTTCCAGATAAATTCCTGGCTTAGTCAGAAATGTTGAATAATTATGAAAAAATAGGGCAAAACCAACAGCTTGACCCGCAGATTCTGCTAAAATCGCTTCTATATATCTCCGGGAACCAAATAAATGCTCCTTAAGTTCGAGAGCATTGCCGGTCACAGCGTGAGATAATTTTTCATATTCAGCCAGCCCCTGAATTAATTTAAACAGTACGCTGTAATCAGTTGGTTCAGCAAAACGCACAATCAAATTGCTACGCGAAGTCATTAGTATATAGTCTATAGTTCCTAGTCCATAGTCTATAGGCAACTGTGCAAGTTTTTTTGACTAATGACTAAAGAAAAGCCGAAAAAAGGTACAAAACGCCCGGTTTTTGCAATTTGCGATAGGTGAAGCTCAAGAAATATGCAGATACAAGCTTGCTTTCATTCGTTAGCAATGTGGATTTAATAAAGAGCAAGTTTTGTAGGGTGTATTATCGCCAAGAGTACGGCACCATACCGAATTTTAGGTGCGTTATGACAAATGCCTGTAACACACCCTACAAGATTTAAAGTTTTGCACTTTATTTGAACCATGTTCGTTAATGGAGCTAATTAGGTCAGGTATTGCATCTCTATCTTCGTAAATGTAATTAAATCAACCAACCTTTTAAACGTTTAGCTATGTGGGGACGGCGCAATTTCCGCATGGCTTTGCTTTGAATTTGTCGCACTCGCTCACGAGAAAGATTGAACATGTTGCCAACTTCTTCTAAGGTACAGGGTTCGCTGGTTGTCAAACCATACCGCAGAGAAATCACATCTTTCTCCCTTGGAGTTAACACGTCACCTAAGACTTCCCATATCTCCTGACGCATCATGTTTTCATTCATTTTTGCTTCTGGAGACAAGTTATCTTCATCTTCTAGCAAATCCATCAATTCCGTGTCTTCTTCTTTACCGACGCGGTGGTTAAGAGAAAGTGCTTGACGCCGTAGTTGTTGTAGCTGGCGTAGTTGTTGCACACTAATTTCTAAAGCTTCTGCCATTTCACCTTCAGTAGGATTGCGGCAAAGTTTTTGCTTGAGTTCTCGTTGTGCTTTTTTCAGCTTGTTAAGCTTTTCAACAATATGAATAGGTAGCCGAATTGTCCGCGCATCGTTAGCTATAGCCCTGGTAATCGCTTGTCTAATCCACCAATAGGCGTAAGTAGAAAACTTATATCCTTTATCTGGATCAAACTTTTCTGTAGCGCGATTTAAACCCATTGCTCCTTCCTGAATTAAATCCAGGAAAGGCACTCCCCGGTTCAGGTATCGTTTAGCAATAGAAACTACCAATCTCAAGTTCGAGCGAATCATTTTGCGTTTCGCTACTCTACCTTGATACAAGCGACTTTCTAATTGCTTTTCCGTCATTTCTAGCTCGGAAGCCACCTCTACCTTGCTGGGTTCCTGTCCCAGTTTTAATTGTAAAGCTGCTTGTAATTCCCTAACTTCCTCTAGAAACCTAACTCGCCGCGCTAACTCTACCTCTTCATCAGCTTTTAGAAGCGGATAACGCGCCATCTCTTTAAAAAACGCGCCGACAGCATCATCATGCTCGGTTTTGTTGTATCCCGAAGGACGGGCCGCAGCCATATCATCCCCGTCGCGTTCATCTGATTCCAGATTTTCTACTACAATTGGAGTCTCTTCATCTGCCACTGCTTCTAAAATATCGAGTGATGGTTCTTCAATATCAGCAGTATTCTCCAGTATTTCCATTTTTCCCAATTCAACAATATTCATAGTTTCCTTTAGGGATTGTTGTTTTGTTTGGTACATAAATTAGTTACAGCTACTCGTTTGAGGCTTGGTAGTTTTCCCTAAGGGACGAATGCACCCGTTTATATAGCGAAATACAGGCTGATGCTAATTTTTCTTTAGAAATAAAAATCGGCATCTACCTAATCTACCTACCACCTATGGGTTACAGTTAGATACAACCTTTAACGAAACTGGCCTTCGCACCCAACAAAACTTTCTTCTGAGGCTCCCAACAGATTATATTCTTCATTTTTTTCTTAATTTCCAAATATGTCAAACCCCCTCAAACTTTCTCAACCTTAACAAACATATAAATCTCAGCTAACCATCCAATTTTCTTAAACTTTCATATATTTTTCTAAATATTTTTAATGTTTAGACCTTGGAAGTCACTGGATAAATTTAAAACCTAGTGTTGGGGTTATGCATTCCCGATTTAAACTTACCCACATGAGACAAATTACAAGAATGGCAGCTTAATTTCGAGATGTTCTTATTTGTATAAAAGCATCTCATATGCAGAAAGGGTTGAATATCTATCGATAGGCGGAAAAAGGCTACTCCCTATTTAGTAGATAGAGCAACTGTTGCAGCAAGGGCCGACATGCTTTTATTTGTATAGTGGGTACCAAATATTTATTGCATGTATAGTTGATACGAATTTGTCTAGTAGATTACATAAGAGGAAACTTATCAAGTATTATGAAGGATAACAGTATTGAGAATTACCATTTAAGTCTAAGAAAATAAAAAATTAGATTTTAGTTAGCTAGGTTATTTTTGACAAGCTATCTGAGGGAAATATCTAACTATAAAGACAGTAACTATGTATATTAATGACGTAAATTTATCTCCTTTATTAGTGGCCCAAGCTAGTGAATCGTACCAGTCAGGTGCAACTCTTAATAGGTGGGTTGAAGTACTGGTAGACTGTCCAGGAAGTACAGGACTATTTACCTATCGATTGCCAGCCCAGTTAGAAATAAAACCAGGGGATATTTTGAGCGTGCCATTTGGGGCACAACAATTAGGAGCGATCGCCATTCGGTTACTGGCACAACCAAATGTCGATTTAGCACCAGAAAAAATCCGGGAAGTAGAAGATATAGTGAGCGTTGGATTTTTCCCAAGTGCTTATTGGGAATTACTCAATCGAGTCGCTGCATATTACTATACGCCTCTAATTCAAGTAATCCGGGTTGCTCTGCCACCAGGGTTGCTGGGGCGATCGCAGCGTCGTATCCGCATCATTAAAGGCAGGGGTGCAGAAGGAAATAATTATTTACTTGCATCTCCCAATCCTGCCGCTTTTCTGACTCCAACTGCGCGACAAGTTTGGGAACTTTTGCAAGCACAGCCGGCAGGGGACTACAGTTTTGTCTACCTCCAGCAAAAAGTCAAATCTGCTTATCGGGGAATTCGGGAGTTGTTGCGATTCGGTTTAGTAGAAAGCTACTTAGAACCGCCACGACTAACTCGACCAAAGCTGCAAAAAGCAGTCACGCTCACAGGTACAATCGACGACGACTTAACTACTCGCCAACGAGAAATTTTGGAAGTGCTACGGCGGCATAATGGAGAGTTGTGGCAAAATGAATTACTGCAAATTTGCAATGCTAGTTCCTCTATTCTCAAAACGTTGGCACAAAAAGGTTACATCGTCATCGAAGAACGGGAAGTATTGCGAACTGAACAGGGGCCAGCATTAGCAGGCGATGGGGCTAAATCCTTAACTGTTGCCCAAGCTAGCGCCTTAGAAACAATCCAGACACTAGATGGCTTTGCTGAAGTTTTGTTGCATGGGGTGACAGGTTCGGGAAAAACAGAAGTATATTTGCAAGCGATCGCACCTCTCCTCAACCAAGGCAAATCCGCCCTTGTTTTAGTCCCAGAAATTGGACTTACACCCCAGCTAACCGATCGTTTTCGCGCCCGTTTTGGTAATAAAGTCAGTGTTTATCACAGCGCCCTCTCCGATGGTGAACGTTACGACACTTGGCGACAAATGCTCGCAGGAGAACCCCAAGTTGTCATTGGTACGCGCAGTGCCGTTTTCGCCCCTTTGCCCAACTTGGGTTTAATTATTTTAGATGAAGAACACGACAGCAGCTTTAAGCAAGACTCACCCATACCCACCTACCACGCCCGCACCGTCGCCCAGTGGCGAGCCGAATTAGAAAATTGCCCCTTGGTGTTGGGTTCCGCTACCCCTTCCTTGGAGAGTTGGGTAAGTGTGAGGGGGCAGGGGGCAGGGGACAGGAGTTATTACTTAAGTTTGCCCGAACGCATCAACTCCCGCCCTCTACCGCCCGTGGAGATAGTGGATATGCGGCAAGAGTTGCAGCAGGGAAATCGTTCTATATTTAGTAGATCGCTCCAAGAAGCTTTGCAACAGTTGCAAGAGAGAAAACAACAGGGAATTTTATTTATCCATCGCCGGGGACACAGTACTTTTGTATCTTGCCGCAGTTGTGGATATGTATTGGAATGTCCGCACTGTGATGTGTCGTTAGCGTATCACCACACCGAAGAAAAAGCGCCGGAATTATTGCGCTGCCATTATTGTAACTATGCGCGATCGCATCCCAAATACTGCCCTGATTGTACTTCCCCTTACTTGAAATTTTTCGGTAGCGGTACTCAGCGAGTAACGCAGGAACTAGCGCGACAATTCCCAGAGTTGCGCTTGATTCGTTTTGATAGCGATACCACCCGCAACAAAGGCTCACACCGAACTCTACTTACCCAATTTGCCAACGGCGAAGCAGATTTATTAGTAGGTACGCAAATGCTTACCAAAGGTTTGGATTTACCGCAGGTAACACTTGTGGGCGTTGTCGCCGCCGATGGATTGCTCAATTTATCAGATTATCGCGCCAGTGAACGAGCATTTCAAACCTTGACTCAAGTCGCTGGACGTGCTGGTAGAGGCGATGATCCGGGGAGAGTGATTGTGCAGACTTATACTACAGAGCATCAGGTAATTGCAGCAGTGCGATCGCACGATTATCACTCTTTCTCCCAAGCGGAATTAGAACAACGCCAAGCCCTCAATTATCCCCCATATGGGCGGTTAATTTTGTTGCGTTTAAGTAGTCTCGATCCCATTCAAGTGCAAAATACCGCACAAATAATCGCCACAGCCTTGAGTACAGAAGAAGAATTTGAGATATTAGGCCCAGCGCCAGCAAGTATTTTACGGGTAGCTAATCGTTATCGCTGGCAGATATTGATTAAATTTGCCCCCGATGCATTGCCACAATTGCCAGATTGGGAACAAGTGCGATCGCTTTGTCCTCAGTCTGTTAGTTTGACAATAGATGTAGACCCATTAAATATTATGTAATTTTTTTGGGTAAAAAATAGATAAATAGTCTATGGTTTAACTTCTTACGTATGGTCAGATCCCCGACTTATTCAAAAAGTCGGGGATCTTGAAACCCTAAAAATTAATGCAATGAACCACTAGTAAGTAGTGAAATGACTAGCGTTTAAATCGGATGCCGTAATTCCAGTTAACAAAGCAAGACTTACGGTTCCAATCTTAATCAAAGTATCACTGTTACTCTGAGTAATAGACAAATTTGAATAGCTTGTACCACTTGATAAAGCAATCAAATCTTCATTAATGTTGAAATCTTTGATTGTATCTCTACCTTCACCTTGGACAATCACAAAGATATCACTACCTGTACCCCCTGTGAGATTATCAATACCTAAACCGCCGTAAATGCGATCATTTCCTCCTCCACCCACAATTGTGTCATTAGCAGCAAAGCCAAAAATCAGATCGTCTGAGCTAGTTCCCTGCAAATTATTAGCCGAGGCTGAACCTGTGATAATGCTATTAACTTGGTTGCCACTTTTAATATTGACGGCATCAATATCAGCAGGATTGAAATTGTTATATTTGGCATCACTACTAACTGCTTTGGCAGTAATGATTTGGTAAGCAATGTTGTCATCTGCAATGCCATCATCAACACCTGTAACCGTGATGATTTGAGGCGTATTCCAGTTAGCTGCGGTAAAGGTGACGCTAGAAACTGAAACAGTACCTTCATTCACATTAGAACTACTAAAACTTAAGGTGACATCAGCAGTGGGTTGGCTATCGATTTGAATACTGAAATTAGCGGTGCCACCAGCTTCAGTAGTTACTAGCCCAGTAGCAGGGGATATAGTGAAACCTGCTGTATCGTCGTCAGTAATATTACCATTAGCTTGGTTATCAATAATGGTGGCATTGCTGGGGTTTGTGAGATTGACAAAAAAGCGTTCACTGGATTCGTCAACAAAATCGTCGAGAATCGGTATCGTAATTGTTTGAGTGATAACTCCAGGGTTGAAAGTGATGGTTCCTGTGAGTGTGGTGTAATCAACTCCAGCGATCGCAGTATCATTACTAGTGTTGTAATCGACTGTAATTAAGTCACTGCTGGCATTGGAGAGTTTGACAGTAAAAACAAGATTGCCGCTGTCTTCGATACCGGTTTTATCTACTATGGATATAGTAGGTGGGTTGTCATCGTTAACTATGGTCACTGTAGCAGGATTGGCAACAGGATCTGGCTGTTTCGGGTGACTCAACGTCAGATTAATGGTTTCGTCAACTTCAGTGACCTTTTCACCCAGAACGTTTAATGTAATACTCTTTGTTGTTTCTCCAGCAGTAAAGATTACAGCCCCAGATGCGGCACTTGTAACGCCTGCAACTTTAATGGTGTTGTAATCACTGCTAAAACTTGCCGTGCCATCCAGAACATAATATACAGTACTGGCAATGCTAGTATCGCCACTACGGGTAACGGTGAAAGTAACAGTTTGGCTACCACTATTACCTTCAGTTACAGTTGGGGTCGCAGTTGAAATGGCGTAATCGATATTAGCAGGAATAACAAAGTTAGTATCTCCTATGTGATTTAATGGTTGACCAGCAAAGTTTTCTGGTGATGTGTTAGAAACATTACCTAATATCAAATTCGGCACTGTTCCACTAGTTAAACTCGCCACCCAATCCGAGCCTGTTGAACCTGTAGTGTCACCTGAACGCCCTACATATCCAGCGATAAATAAAGTATCAACAAATGTGGCATTAGTTGGAACTGTTCCTTTGGCATTATTTCTAAATACAATAGAGCCGTATGCTATGTCTGTAGTTCCGCCATCTAAAGCGGAAACTGAATCCAGCACAATCCAATTTGAGTATACAGAACCATCAGCAATACCATCGTTATCCGAGTCAATATCATTGCTAAGAGTGGGTGCAGTAGTACTTTGAATCAAAAAGAAACTAACAGACCCATTTTCTATGTTAGTTGTTGTACCAGTATCACCACTATGACCGATTGAACTTGAGGCTCCGTTCCCCCATCCCGCACCACTTCCAGCATTAGTTAGAACATTTGCACCAGACTGGGTTGAATGGCTATTACCTTTTTGCAAGAGAACCAGAAACCCATTGCTGTCAAACTGCTTACCAGACAAATTAAAAATATTCTGAATATCACCAGGATTGGATGTGCCAGAATCACCTTCAACACCAACTAAATAAGTTCCAACTGCTAGAGTTGCACCGGGAGTACCACGCAGTTCGATGTATTCATTATTAGCTGAAGTACTGAAGAGAATTTCGTTAATGAGTATCGGTTGAGGCGGAACGGGATCGTCAGGCTCGTTAAGTACCACCGAAACGTTTTTAGATTCGCTGTTTGCCACCGCCAAGTCAGATTTACCATCGTTGTTGAAATCGCCCACGGTGACAGAAAGAGGTTTTGCGCCCACGTAAAAGTTCGTCGCAGTTCCAAAGTTCCCATTGCCATCACCCAGCAGGACTGAAACCGTGTTGGAGCCTGCATTTGCCACTGCTAGGTCAGAGTTACCATCATTATCGAAGTCAATCACTGTAAGAGATGCGGGATTTAACCCTATATCAAAATTAGTGGCAATTCCAAAGCCGCCAGTGCCATTACCCAACAGAATAGAGATATTGTTAGAGTCATAATTTGCCACCGCCAAATCCAATTTGTTGTCTTTATTGAAGTCGCCTACGACGACAAAATTAGGATTTGTTCCGACAGCAAATTGGGTGGCTGAATTAAAAGTGCCATCACCTTTTCCCAACAGCACTGAAACGTTGTTGAAGTAAGAACTCGTCACCGCTAGGTCAGATTTTCCATCCCCGTTGAAGTCCCCTACTGTGACGGAAGTGGGACGGCTGGGAACTTTAAAGTTGTTGGCAGTTGCAAAACTACCGGTACCATTTCCCAACAACACTGAAATATTTTGGGAGGCATTGTTTACCGTTACTATGTCAGATTTTCCATCGCCGTTGAAGTCCCCCACTGCAACGGATGTGGGGGCTGACGCTAACTCCAAAGGAAAATTTACAGCAGTTTGAAAGCTGCCATTACCGTTACCAAACAGCACCGAAATGTTATTTGAGACATTGTTTGCCGTTACCAGATCCAATTTCCCATCTTTGTTGAAGTCTGCTACAGCAACAGAAGAAGGACTTAACCCATTGAACCCGACCGTACTAAAGTTGCTAGCAGGCTTAAAAGTGCCATCACCCTTTCCCAAAAGTACCGAAACGCTTTGAGAAGACTTGTTTGCCGTTACCAGATCCGTATTACCATCTTCGTCAAAGTCGCCGACAACAATGGAATAGGGTCTTAATCCCACATCAAAGGTGGTAGGTATAATTGAAATTCTAACAGTCTCCGTAGTAGTACTGTAGGCTGTTGTGCCACCACCAACTCCGGGAACTACGTTAGTAGTGCCGCTAGCGTTGCCATCTGAGGTATCCCAAGCGCGAAAAGTGAATTCAGCTGTGCCGTTGTAGCCAGGATTGGGCACAAAACGAATTTTTTCCGTATCTTTGAGTAATGTAGCAGAAGTCTCAGATACAGCGAAATTAATCCAGTTGTTTCCGTCATCTGTAGAGTATTGCCAAGTACCGTTGGTATTATCTACGGCAATGACGGCAATTCCTTCTACTGCACCTGTGTCAGCATCAGTAATGGGGTTGCCACCTGCGCCTGTAGCAAGGATGGCAGAAATTAAAGTGCCGGAGTTGTTGGCATCGTTCACGTCTTGGGTAATGGTGGCAAGTCTAGGATTACCCGTATTGTTGAGTGTTGGTGATGTATTGGTTGACATTTACAATTCCTCTGCAAAATTAGTTTAGGTTTTAGAAGTTTTGTTTTCTCGTAGTTGCACCTTGATTATTGTTAGTAAATAAAATTTGGCAACTTGTAACTTTTGACTTGAATCTAAGACTTTAGGAACACAGCACTAAATAGGAAGCGAATACTTAAAGATACGCTTCCGTGCCTAAATTGAATGGTTAATTAGAACCTCTTTTTATTGAGGAAAAACAGAAAAAATAAGATTATAATCAAGTACAAAATTATACTGTAACCATAAAAATCGCTACTGTATTATTACTGTAATAAGTAAGTTTTGCTAAAAATTTAAATTTAGAGTTGATTTATTAAGTAAATCTGAAGTAGTTATATTAGCGGGATTTAAATAAAACAGGAGAGGAAAAAGAGTATGATGCTTAACTAGCATAGCTACACGTTTACTGAAGCTTTAGAGGTCTTTATAACGGCTGTGTCTTATCAACTTCTCGATTGGTTGAACTTGAATCGTGACGTTTTTGCTGCTTATAAAGCTAGTTTAGGTTACATTTGAGATTAATTTTGTCTAAGTCCCGCTAACTGCTTCGTGGTAATTATTGTCCTTTGATAAAAATTTTTATTGTCTAGATGGTATTAATTTATTAAAAGTAAAATGCTTGGCTGTCATCATTTCTGATTGTAGCCATCCCTCGACTATCAGCGATCGCTATATTCGTCGCACTATAGAGATTGACAAAAAATGTCTCGTTCGCTTCCATCCTCAAATTGGATAGGCAAGAAAACCTATTATTTATTGGGGTAAAACCGCAATATTTTTAATCGTTTATAACTAAATACAGCCTAGAAAAACTAAGCTATATTTTAGCGATCGCTTTTATTTATGAAAAGAAATTTATACTCTTTTAAGTAAAAATACCACTGTATTTACACTTAAATCAGCCTTGGCGCATAGCCCGATGTGAATGAATCTAATGAATCAATAATTCTGGCGCTACCATTCCTTTTTGGATAGCTAAAACTGCGGCTTGAGTGCGATCGCGTACTTCTAGTTTCTGCAAAATCGCATGGACATGAACCCGCACTGTACCAGGGGCAATGTAGAGAATCTCAGCAATTTCTTGATTGCTTTTGCCAGCTGCTACTAGTGCCAAAATTTCTTGCTCCCGCTTCGTTAGGGGATTTTCTAAGTTTTCCTTAGTTTTTGCTGGCTGCACTGCCGTAGAATTACCTTCAAAAGCGGCTCTAATTTCTGTTGTTGCCGTTTGATCCCACCAGGAAGCCCCCGCAGCAACCGATCGTACTGCCAATATCAGAGACTCAGCAGGAATACCTTTGAGGCAGTAACCTTGCGCCCCAGCGGCTATTAACCGCGAAATTATGGTTTTTTCAGAACGAGACGTTAAAACGAGAATTGGTAAATTTGGGTGCTTCTGCTTGATTTGGCGACAAGCTTCAATCCCGCCAATTCCCGGTAAACCTATATCCAACAGAACCAAATCTAGGGGATAGCGATTTGCTAATTCTACAGCTTGTTCCCCGTCTTCTGCTTCTGCGACAATCTCCAAACTAGTTTCTTGTTGCAACCGCATCCGCAGACCAAGCCGAAATAATTCATCATCTTCAACAAGTAAGATTTTTGTCATTTTTCATGGGGCATTGGTTATGGGTATTATCCTTGTCTCCCTTATCCTCCTTGTCCCCCTTGTCTCCCCCTCTCATCTCCCCGGTGGTGGACAAGCTGGGAGTCGGAAACCAAACAGTGCGCCCCGTGGTGAGCGATTCTCTGCCCAAATTGTACCTCCATGAGCAGCAATAATTTGCCTGGTCAAATAAAGTCCAAGTCCAGATCCTGAGACGTGGCGATCGCTATGTCCCTGATAAAACCTCTCAAATAAGTGGGGTAACTCTTCTTCGGTAAAGCCGGAACCAGTATCGAGTATTTTTACTACTTGATCGCTAGAATAACCTTCAAGTACTACTTCTACCTTACCGCCACGAGGGGTATGGTTAATGCCATTACTTAGGAGATTAGTAAAGACTCGTCCAAGTTGCAAAGAATCGCCATTTACCCAGAGAAAGCTACGAAAATCTGATTCGCCATAGTGCAGAGAAATATAAACCTGACGTGTTCTCGCTAGTTCAGTCAGGGTAGCTATAATCTCCTCTGCCACAGTTACCAAGTTAACTGGTGATCTCTGTAGTTTCAGCCCTTCGGCATCATTGCGGTACACATCTAAAAGAGTTTGAACTAATTGCAGTGTACTCCGATGACTACGAGCCATTGTTTGTAAAACTTTTGCTTGCATTGGCGTGATTTCACCAAATTGCTCATTTTGAAAATATTTCAGCGTTTCAATTGCTCCTAATAAGGGAGTTTTCAAGTCATGAGTCAGGGTGGAAACAAAATCTTCACGCATGGTAGCTAGTTGTTCTTGGGAGCGTAATTGTGCTTGAGTATAAGCGATCGCTTCTTCATTGCGGTGGTTGCGGTCACTTAACCAACCCGTTACCATCAACGCCAACACTGCAATCAATCTATTTGCCAACGTTGAGGGATCAATTATTTCTCCTCCCGGGACAAACAAATTCAACAATGTTAATCCTGTAGCTACAAGAGTGATCCCCAACACTGCTCGCCGATTCAATCGAGAATCTGCTAAAAAAATCATTCCTGTGTAGAGGTAGCCAAATACGTACTCAGGTGGTGTCAAATATTCTAAGCTTATGACGAGAGCAAAGGCGATCGCTATTAGCCCATATGTCTTTCCATGCTTATTTATAGCTTCTTTCATAGTCAATAATCAACTTAACATTGTCATTTTTGATTTATTAAAAAATCGTTATCATACAATCTTTACAACTATTTAATTCAGCGATTATGATTTATCTGCAAACTATATCTGCAAATCTCAACTTGAGAACTAAACCGAAAATTATGATTGTCCAGATGCAAGAAAGGGGACTGAGACCTGGGGATTGAGGATTAGAGACTGCGTAGTTGCCCATAAGGGGCGGGGTATTTACCACAATCTTCCCAATCCCTGATGCCTAATCCCTTTAATAAAATCCTCTTGAATATTTATATTCTTTGAAAGTAGCGAACTTCGAGAATGTATTGTATAAACAAGTAATACTAACTAGCGAGATAGAGAAATAAACGTAAAATTTAAAGATTCTTAACAGATACTTTAACAAGTATCTGAAAAATAGTAATAACTAAAAATAGTAAATCCAGATTAAAGAATTGTGGTGATATGAGATATCGCCAAATAGCTCTGAATCATATATACCAACAGTTATAATCTGTTATTTCTCAGAATTTGCTGGCTAGCACTTAAATTTAATTGATCGCGAAATATATGGGACAAGGTTTTTTGCAAATTGGCTTAACGCTATGTATTGTCATAGCAATTACTCCACTACTCGGTAGATATATAGCACGTGTCTTCTTGGGAGAAAGAACACTGCTTGATTTTTTAATGAACCCCATAGAGCGAAGTATGTACGTACTAGCGGGTGTTCGGAGGAAGGATGATATGACGGGTTCGCAGTATATCCGATCTGTACTGTACAGCAACCTCATCATGGGTATTTCAGTATATTTACTATTATATTTTCAGAGAGTCTTACCCTGGAATCCTAATGGCTTCGGTGCGCCCAGTTGGGATGTATTACTGCACACAACCATTTCATTTGTGACGAATACCGACCAGCAACACTATGCTGGTGAGACAACCTTAAGCTATTTTAGTCAGGTAGCAGCTTTAGGCTTTTTGATGTTCACCTCCGCGGCCACCGGTTTAGCTGTGGGAATTGCCTTTATTCGCGGGTTGTCGGGTAGAAAGCTGGGAAACTTTTACGTCGATCTTGTCCGTGGAATTACGCGAATATTGCTGCCGATTTCTATTATTGGAGCGATCGCCTTGCTTGTAGCAGGTGTACCACAAACATTAGCTAACACTCTGGATCTAAGAACCTTAGAAGGCGGGACTCAATATCTTGCCAGAGGCCCAGTGGCATCATTTGAAATGATCAAACTTTTGGGCGAAAACGGCGGTGGTTATTTTGGCGTAAACTCAGCTCACCCCTTTGAAAATCCCAATGGCGCTTCTAATTTGATAGAAATGATCGCCATGATTTCTATACCAGCAGCCTTGATTTACACTTACGGTATATTTGTTAACAACATCAAACAAGCTTGGCTACTTTTTTGGATGGTGTTTGTGATTTTTGTAGTTTTGGTGGGAGTGACAGCCGTAGGAGAACTACAAGGTAATCCTCTGGTTAATAACGCCTTTGGATTAGAACAGCCCAATTTAGAGGGTAAAGAACTTCGATTTGGCTGGGCACAAACTGCGTTTTGGGCAGTTATGACTACCGCTACTATGTCTGGTGCGGTGAATGGGATGCACGATTCTTTGATGCCGCAAGGAATATTTTCGACTCTCTTCAACTTATTTATCCAGGTTATCTGGGGCGGTCAAGGAACAGGAACAGCTTACTTATTTATTTACTTAATTCTCACAGTGTTTCTAACTGGACTAATGGCAGGACGCACCCCAGAGTTTTTAGGACGCAAAATTGAAAAGCGGGAAATCGTCCTCGCCAGCGTGGTGCTGCTGATTCACCCAATTCTAGTTTTGATTCCCAGTGCGATCGCCTTGGCTTATCCCATCTCCCTATCTGGAATTAGCAACTCTGGCTATCACGGTATTTCCCAAGTAGTTTATGAATACGCCTCAGCAGCAGCAAATAATGGCTCCGGCTTAGAGGGGTTGAGAGATAACACCCTGTGGTGGAACTTGAGTACAATAGTTAGCTTAATCGGAGGACGCTACATTCCGATAATTGCCATCCTGCTCTTAGCTGACGGGATGTCTCGCAAACAACCAGTCCCTGAAACCCCTGCTACGCTGAGAACTGATTCTCTAGTATTTATTGGGATCACTGCTGGAGTGACACTGGTTTTGGGAGTATTGACTTTCTTTCCCGTTCTAGCTTTAGGCCCCATAGCTGAGGGTTTGAAACTAGCATCTGGCAGTTAGAAAATTTATGAGTTATAAGTCTGGAATTAAGAGAATACCAAAAAATAAATAAATTATCTGGTTTCGTAGGGTGTATTAGCGATCGCGTAACGCACCGTCTGATAAAAATGCCTTATTAACCCACCTTACAGGTTGGATATTTTTTTATTGGAAGTTCCTAATAACTCCTAACTTCTAACTCCTAACTCCTAACTTTATTCATGAATCAAGTGGCAACTAACTTCAAAGCTAGACGGCCAAATTCTCGTCCTGGTGATCGCCGCCAAGCACGTAAAAAGGCTAGGACAAGTAATAAGTGGCTGTACTTAAGGGCAATAAGAGATGCTTTTGTCAAGCTCAACCCTAAGTATGCAATCAAAAATCCAGTAATGTTTGTGGTTTGGGTGGGGACAATCATCACCCTATTGCTAACAATTGATCCCAACCTATTTGGCCCAGCCCTCCAAAAGAACCCGCAACTTTTCAACGGCTTGCTGTCGGGTATTTTATTCTTTACAGTTTGGTTTGCCAATTTTGCCGAAGCGGTGGCAGAAGGGCGGGGTAAAGCCCAAGCCGATGCCTTGCGATTAACGAAATCAGAGGCGATCGCTAAAAAACTTGCTGCTGACGGCACAATTAATGAAGTTTCATCCACCACCCTTAAACAGGGTGATACTATCTACGTCGTTGCTGGCGATATTATTCCTGCCGATGGCGAAGTAATCATGGGTATCGCCTCAGTAGATGAATCGGCAATTACTGGAGAATCGGCACCAGTATTAAAAGAATCAGGCTCCGACGTTTCTAGTTCTGTTACTGGTGGGACGCGGATTATCTCAGATGAATTAATTATCCGCATCACTGCTGATCCAGATAAAGGTTTTATTGACCGGATGATTGCCTTGCTGGAAGGAGCAGAACGTAGCAAAACACCCAGTGAAATTGCTCTGACAGTATTGCTAGCAGTTCTAAGCCTAGTGTTTTTGTTAGTTGTGGTAACCTTGCCCGCACTTGCCTACTATGTCAACAGTCCGGTCAGCGTGCCAATTTTAATTGCCCTATTAGTAGCGTTAATTCCTACAACCATTGGCGGCTTACTAAGTACCATCGGCATTGCTGGTATGGATAGAGTTGCCCAATTTAATGTCATTGCCACTTCAGGACGAGCAGTCGAAGCCTGTGGTGATGTCAATACTTTAGTTCTCGACAAGACAGGTACAATTACCCTTGGCAACCGTTTGGCGGAAGAGTTTATTCCCATCAACGGTCATTCAATGTCAGAAATTGCTAATGTTGCGTGGGCGGCTAGTGTCTTTGACAATACACCAGAAGGTAAATCCATTGTCCGACTGGCAGAAAATTTAGGCGCACGGTTTGATTTTGACTCCAGTCAGGCAGAAGGAATTGATTTTTCTGCAAAAACATGCATGAGTGGTACTAACTTGCCTGGTGGGTATGAGGCCAGGAAGGGAGCAGTAGAAGCCATTAAAGGATTTGTCCGTTCCCGTAACGGACGCGATATGCCAGAATTGGATGCTGCCTACGAACGAGTTTCTCGCCTGGGAGGTACACCCCTAGCAGTCAGTCTAGATAACGAAATCTATGGGATTGTTTATCTCAAAGATATAGTTAAACCTGGTATCCGCGATCGCTTTGAGCAACTGCGACGAATGGGAGTGCGTACCATCATGCTAACTGGAGATAACCGGATTACAGCTTCTGTCATTGCCAAAGAAGCTGGGGTGGATGACTTCATTGCTGAAGCCACACCAGAAGACAAAATCAGCGTCATCAAAAAGGAACAAGCAGCAGGCAAGCTAGTTGCCATGACGGGAGATGGCACTAACGATGCTCCAGCATTGGCCCAAGCTAACGTTGGCGTTGCGATGAATACAGGAACGCAAGCTGCAAAAGAAGCTGCCAACATGGTCGATTTAGACTCCGATCCTACAAAGCTGATCGATATTATTAGCATTGGCAAACAACTGCTAATTACTCGTGGGGCATTGATGACATTTTCAATTACTAATGATATTGCTAAATACTTTGCAATTATCCCAGTGATATTTGTCGCTGCTAACCTGCAAAGCTTGAATATTATGAATTTGACTAGCCCTAATTCTGCTGTCTTATCAGCGCTGATTTATAATGCTTTGATTATTCCCGCTTTGATTCCCTTGGCATTGAAGGGTGTGCGGTTTAGACCGCTGACAGCTAATCAGTTACTCCAACGCAATATTTTAATTTTTGGCTTAGGTGGGGTAATTGCGCCGTTTATCGCTATTAAGTTGATAGATATACTGATTACAGTTGTGGGCTTGGCTTAAGGGCAGCAAAAATAGAGACACCGCCAAACGAGCGCATCTTGATAAAAGTAAAATAATAAACATTTTTAGCTTTTTTAGCTTTACTTTTACCTGTTCAGAAAGGGAACAAGAAGAATATGAATAAACAGGTTAATATTTGGGAAAAGTTTCTGCCGATAAATTTGATGCAGTCGATATCCTTTGTTTGGCCACAATGGCGGAAACAACACCTAACACTCGCTATTTTTATCCTGCTGTGCTTGAATGTGATAATTACCCCAGTTGTTTATGCTGTTGCTGACAGCATCTTTGAATGATGTTTTACTTGGGTAAAATAATTAAAATTAAAACTTAAAAATTAAATTTGAATAGCAATTGGAAAACTTTTTATGACTATTATTCGAGAAACCATCAGAGCAATTTTCATAACTCTAATGCTTTGGTTGTTGACTGCAATCATTTATCCTCTGATAATCCTTGTAGTAGGTCAAGTGTTTTTGCCCTATCAAGCTAATGGCAGCATTATGCTGAATCTAAATAATGAACCAATTGGTTCGGCTTTGATTGGTCAGGTGTTCACATCTGAGGGATATTTCCATCCTCGTCCCAGTACTGTTAGATATAGCCAAGGCAAAAAAGCCAAGCCAACTGGCATATCTGGAGCCAGCAATCTCGCTGCAAGCAATCCAGAACTACTGACGCGAATTCTAGAACAGGCAAATCAGTTGCGAGACGAAAATCTTCAACCGATCGCTGATATAATTTATACTTCTGCTTCAGGTTTAGACCCGCATATTTCCTTCAAAGCGGCACGGCAGCAATTGGCGCGAGTTGCTGGTGCGCGTGGAGTCAAAGAAGATGAGATCCTACGTTTAATTAATAAATATACTGATGGCAGATTTTTATGGATTTTTGGCGAGCCGGGAGTGAATGTTCTGCGATTGAATTATGCTCTTGACTTGCAAGATATTAATCGTCAGCAAAATCAATAAACTTGGCATTGGCCATTGCTAAAGAGCCGTTTTTCCATGAAATAGAATTGCTATACAGGTAAAAAGAATGAAATGTCAGATAATAGTAATGCTGGTTCGGTTGGCACTTCTTTAAATTCTGCAAGTTACTCACTTTATCCGGCACGACGGCGGGGGAAGCATAAGATATTTATTGGCATGGCTCCTGGGGTAGGCAAAACCTATCGGATGCTGGAAGAGGGACACGCGCTTAAACAGGAAGGAATTGATGTCGCCGTTGGGCTTTTGGAAACCCACGGACGCAAGGAGACAGCTGAAAAGGCAGAGGGACTGGAGATTATACCCCGCAAACAATATCCTCGGGGTGAATTGACGCTAACGGATATGGATACAGATGCTATTTTAAAGCGATCGCCCCAATTAGCCTTAATCGATGAACTTGCTCATACTAATGTCCCTGGTTCCCCACGTGAAAAACGCTACGAAGATGTAGAAGTAGTTTTAGCAGCAGGTATTGATGTCTACTCCACAATGAATGTGCAACATTTGGAAAGTCTCAATGATCTAGTAGCCAGAATTACTGGGGTAGTAGTCCGTGAGCGAGTTCCTGACAGGGTTATGGATGAAGCAGATGAAATAGTGGTGGTAGATGTTACACCAGAAACCTTGCAAGAACGGTTATTAGAAGGCAAGATTTACGCACCGCAAAAAATCCAACAATCCCTTGATAATTTTTTCCAACGCCGTAACCTGATTGCTTTACGGGAATTGGCTTTGCGGGAAGTAGCAGACAACGTGGAAGAAAATGCAATTGCGCTTCGCGCACGCTTTGCGAACGCCTCTACTCCCAATGGGCAATTTTGTAATATTCATGAGCGAGTTTTGGTATGTGTATCCACTTACCCCAACTCAGTGCAACTTTTACGCCGGGGTGCGAGGCTGGCCAACTATATGAACGCCCCACTTTATACCTTGTTCGTTGCCGACCCAGAACGCTTCCTCACCAAGGAGGAAAGCTTACACATCCACACTTGTGAGAAACTCTGTAAGGAATTTGAAGGTACTTTTATTCGTGTTACCAACAGTAACATCGCCAATGCGATCGCAGAAGTTGCCGAGAAATATCGGATTACCCAAATTGTAATTGGAGAGAGTCAGCGATCGCGCTGGCAAATGCTCCTCAAAGGATCTTTGACGCAAAAATTGGTGCGCTTGCTCAAAAATATTGATTTGCACATCATTGCCAGCGAAAAAATGGTTTCAGCTAAACAAGAGATCAAGTTTCCATAAAAATCTCAGAAGTAAAGCTTCCATGCAGACCATAAGGGATATGATGCTTCAGATGTAGCCGCGCGTAGGCGCGAAGCGACTTGTCGTCAGACATCGTTCCTTTAGAGAAATCATTGGCATCCAAAATTATCACATCTGACCGATGATGAGCAGCATCATAAATCAGAGCTAATACCCAACCATCATCTTCCTTTTTCGAACCTGGGCGCGGCACAAAAATCGGTTCACCGACAAAACCACGGGGTGCAGCACTCCAAAATTGTCTTTCTCCAGACTCTAAATCAATTTTCAGCAATGCTTGTAAGGGAGCATTACCAGTCTCTACATGAGCCGCACCTATATATAGATATCGATAAGGGCGTCCTACATTCGCCGGATGTATGCTGGGAAATTCACAACAGCGGCTATCAATTAATTCTCGCCGGACTGTCCCATCCTTTAGATTCAAACAAAATCGCCAGAGTTGTCCAGGTGAATTCGCCTCAAAATCAACTTGTCGAAAATCGCTTTTGGGTTCTACTTCTGGTAAAGATTGATAGCAAATGGAGTCAATCAAAACTTCCTCTCCTACCTCAAAAGCATTGACGTGATGAAAGACGAAACCAGACTGAGTTTCCAGAAATTTTATCTCTTCTTGCCCTTCTTTGGGGAAGCGGGGAATAATTAGAATTTGAGTTGGCTGATTTGGCTGAAATTTTATACATTCTCCCGCCGCACGGATTCCCAAGGCAAAAGGTATGGGATTGAAGGTGACAGGATTTTGAAAGAAGATGCAGTAATTGGGAGTAATGACAAAATCGTGAATAAAACAGAAACCTGGAACCTTATGAGCGTGCTGTCTGATAATTTCACCCGCTGGGTTTAGCTCAAAAATAGTAATTGTGGTAGATAATCCCGGCTTAATTGAGAAATTTACCAGGCAAGGTGCGCCCCCATCTTGGTCACAATTCTTTTCCACGCGGGGATGTGCAGCAAAAGCTTCACCTACTGCCAAAGCATCATTAAAATATTCATTGCCCAAGGTTTCAAGAGTATAAGGATCAAGGCGATATGCTTCAGCCGCTTCCCACAGCGCAAGCAGTTTCCCACCCCAATAGATAACATTTGTATTGGCGATATTTTTGAGTTTGAAATCAAAGATATTAGCTAGCCAACCGCCACGTTTTTGAGTACCAAAAGTACCGCGATAGAGGATTTTTTTCGCCTTTTGTTCTGCCAAATAGCCAGTTGTGCGGACAAAGCGGTTGCGAAAATGGGCACGACCATTGGTAAAGGTAATTCTGCTAATCATCCCATCTCCATCAAACGGGTGATGAAGAGGTTGCCCATTCACATCCAGCAAACCTGGGCCATTTCTAAACAGCGTACCTTGTAACTCTCTGGGAATTTGTCCTTCTATATCATCAATCCAATAATCAAACTCTTGGGTGAGAGATTGATATCCTTTTTGCCAGTCTGTACGAGTGTAAGATTTTTCTGAAACTAGGCTTTCTTGAATTTTCAAATGCATATACTTTGTTTTTGTTATCTTGGACGAAAATATGTAGCCGCTAAAAATATTTTTTGCAACTTTACTACCCTATTTACTACGCTGCCAAGGCAGCGCACTGCCTCGACTTAGCATAAGATTTATTACACTATTCCACTATTTCCGACTCTGGTTCTCTCAGTACCAACTCAGACATCAAATCTGGCAAAAATGCTTGTTCCCCATCTTTGGATGTATCAGTTTGTTCTTCAGCAGCAGGTAGCCAGTTGATAAATGGTAGGGGTAACAGCGTGCTGAGGTTAGTAATTACCACCAATAGCCAAAATGACTCAAAGTTCGTTGCAGTGATACCTAGCCAATAGGTGATTAATGCCCCAAATGCATGGGAAACTGTTGCTGCTGAATTAAACACCGACATTAACAAGGCAAATAATGTCGCTTCCACACCAGAAGGACAAAGCCTTGCTGCTAGAACCATCACTTGCATAAAGGCAATTTTCCCCATCACAGTGAGAATCAGGCTGTCACCCAAACTAAACCAGTGGTCATCTATACCCAGCAGCCTATTTGTGTGAGTCACTAACAACAGCATCGTCATCCCCAAAATTGACGAAAGGACGGTACTCCAAGCAAAAATCACGCGAAAAGGGATGCTTTTGAGGAAACGTTGAAAAATCCAAACACCTGCTAGAGAAGCGAAACTTGTCACCAAGTGTACTCGCCCCAAAAATTCTGGTTCAAAGTGGAGTTCGTTAGTAGCGAAGTAGAAAAAGGCTGAGTCAGCATTTGGGGTAGCTTGCCAGATGAAGATAAACGCCGTTGGTAGCCAAATTCTTTTTTGGCTAATGGCTTGGCGTAGCTGCCCCAGTTGATGTTTGATTGGTAAAGAGTTGGCCTGATTAATATCTTGAGCATCTTTGCTAACAGGGGACTCAGCAATTAACCAAGCTACCCCTGAGACTATGAGAGGAAATAAGGCGGTAATTCCAAAGACAGTACGGGTAGTAAAGTATTGGAGTAGCAGACCGCTAAAGTATGCTGTTATTAAACCTCCGATCGCAGAAGCACCCCAACACAGAGATTGTAATGAACCGGCTTTTGCTTGCGATTCACCTCTAGCCCGTTCCACAACTAGCGAGTCAACTATCACATCACTCATGGCGACGGAGAGAGAACCAAGAGCGATCGCTAAGGTAGCTGCCCAGCTAGTATGAACTATTGTGGCCAGACTCGCCCAAGAAGCAGTTCCCAGTATCCCGGATAAAATCAAGTAAGGACGCCTACGATAGCCAAATATAGGCAGGCCATCAGAGATAAAACCAAACACCGGCTTAATCATCCAAGGTAGGAAGACAATTCCCAATAGTGCCGATACCTGGACTGGACTCAGCAGTAGTTCATCTTTGAGGAAAAAACTTACGGCTAGACGCGATAGCCCTAAAATTCCTTGGACAAAATAAACGGTGAGAATTGCAATTAACTCCGCATTGGGTTCATTACCCAAGAAGATTTTTTGTGTTAATGAGTCTTTGACCTTGGACAAGCCAGATGATTGAAGCACCATTCGATAAATATTTTTTAAGTTTTATCTACTTTTCTATCATATCGATTCTGAGGAAATGGGTTTTCTGTAAGCTTTTTCCTTTTATTTCTTCTGTGAGTATTATTTAAGGTTTTTTTAACCACTTTTCTTTCTTCTAGCAAGACTGCCCTTAAGCTGCCTTGGATGTACTCTGACTTTGAAAGCTTGCTATGCGTTGTGTTGACCGTAGGAGAAGGGCGATCATAAATCGCAAAAAGATTAGGGAGAGCTTACCTAAGTAAGCTCTCCCTAATTTGTCTTTAATATTGAATTGTCATCGGAAATTCTGAAATCCTTGTACAGTCTGGGAGTATGTGTAGAGAAAATCAGGAAAATCTTACTGACCTAGGATTGATATATTTAATGAGTTTATCTAGACACTTTGCAACTTCTTGTTCTTGCGCTTGCGTAGAAACATACCACCTACAGCCAGCATACCTAAGGTAATACTAGGCTCAGGAACAGCTTTAGGGTCAAAACCTGTAAATCTGTCAGTTCCTAGATGGAAAGAATGGTTATCGCTTTCAAATCCACCACCACCAGCTTGGGTAATGACAATTTTGTTGAAAATATCGTTGCTACTATCTGAGTAGAAGTGAAGGAAGCCATTTCCTTCACCACCATGCTGTGATGCATGAACTGGAGCAACTGGGTTCACATCCTCAGTTGTAAATGATTTGATCAGAGTATCGCCATTGTAGAATGAAAAAATGTTACTGGCACTGATAGCTCCCCAGTCAATACCAAAATAATTGAGGGAACTTTCAAGATTAATTGTGACTTTATCACCATTGAAAACTGCCAAATACTTACCATCATTGACCTCACCGTTTGCTCCGGCAGGTGCCCATACATCTGACCTTACACTGCTGTTTTGACCAGTTTCAAATGAGTACTTAGCAAAACCAGTGGTTGGTGCTTGACCATTATTGAAGTCAACAGTTGTCGTACCGGGAAGCTGAGTAAACTCAGAAAAAGCACCTTGGTTCGTTTCTCCATTGGGGCCTGCAATCCCTGTAGTCACCTGGAAGGAAATAGCCTGGGCAGAACCTGCATATATTAATGAGCAGATTGCAGATAAAGATAGAGCAGCGATGCAAGCAATTTTTTTAAGAGACATAATTTTGAGATTCTGTATTTTTATTTGTTGATAAATTCGTTGTGCGGCTTGAATTCATTATGTAATGGCTTGCAGGAGAAACAACAGGATGAAATTACTGGATTTGTCTTTGCCAATAAATCCATATATTGGGTAAATATTTGGCTCTCTTCTCGATGCTAAATAAGTATTTTTACTTCTCGAAAAAGTGGATGGAGTATTTGTTCTTTATCTGGAGATAAAAAAGTTGCAAAGCTTGACCATATATCAAGAATTTGTATCTTTGGATATTGTCCTTATTAAGGATTAATAAAGTTAACAGATAACCCTGCTTGCCTGATAAATAGAAATAGATTCGTGGTGATTGTTATTGGTTTTGAGATTCTTCCCTTGCTCTACCTACATCATCTTTCTCCACTCAACTATGCCACCTGAGTTTTTTTGACATGGGTAGTAACATGAATTAAACTACCTCTTGCAATCAACAAAAGAATCTTTGTCAATGCATCCGACTGAAGAAGCTGCTGTCCCTACTCGCGTTATCGGTTTAATTAGTGGCACATCCGTAGATGGCATAGACGCTGCGTTGGTAGAGATTTCCGGTACAGAATTGGATCTCAAAATTGAGTTGCTCACCGGGGAAACGTATCCCTATCCAGCCGGACTTAGAGAAAAAATACTGGCAATTGGTGCAGGCGTTGCCATCTCAATGCCAGAATTGGCAGAAATAGATGATGCGATCGCTCAAGTCTTTGCCCAAGCAGCCCAAAATATTCAAATTGGTCATCAGCCAGCTACTATCATTGGCTCTCATGGTCAGACGGTTTATCATCGACCACCTGCGGATAGGGGAATAGGGAAAAAAACTACTCCTGACTCCCCACTTCCTAGTACAGACGAGATTAATCGCGTCTCTGCCCACTCCCCACTAGGTTACAGTCTGCAATTAGGGCGCGGTGAATTAATTGCCCATCTTACGGGCATTACAACTGTGAGCAACTTCCGCGTTGCTGATATCGCTATTGGTGGTCATGGTGCGCCTCTCGTGCCGAGAGTAGATGCCTATTTACTCAGTCACCCTCAAGAGGGCCGTTGTATTCAAAACATTGGTGGTATTGGTAATGTCGCTTATATTCCGCCTCGTTATGGCAACTGGCTCTCAAAAATTCGTGCTTGGGATACTGGCCCAGGAAATAGTCTATTGGATCTGGCGGTAGAGCATTTAAGCGCTGGTACTAAAACTTACGATGAAGATGGCAATTGGGCAGCGAGTGGTACTCCTTGTCATCCATTGGTAGAACAATGGCTTAACCAAAACTATTTTCATCTATCGCCACCCAAATCTACAGGTCGAGAGTTATTTGGTGTGACTTACATACATCAGTGTTTAAAAGATGCCCAAGCATACCAACTCAATGCTGCCGACATACTGGCAACTCTCACAGAACTTACAGCAGCTTCAATTGTTCATAGTTACCGCACTTTTTTGCCGGAAATGCCACAGCGGGTACTATTATGTGGCGGTGGTAGTCGCAATCTCTATTTGAAACAAAGATTACAGTTGTTGTTGGCATCAATACCAGTTTCGACTACAGATGAAGTCGGTTTGAGTGCAGATTTTAAAGAAGCGATCGCCTTTGCAGTTTTAGCCTACTGGCGACATTTGGGTATTCCTGGCAACCTACCTACTGCTACAGGGGCACCTCAAGAAGTGCTTTTGGGAGAAATTCACCAAGGTCAGGACTCAGTACTGAGTAGGGAGTGGGAGAGTAAGGGAAGAATTCCTAACTCCTAACTCTTCACTCCTAACTCTTCACTCCTAACTCTTAACTCAGCACTCACGACTCGGCACTGCTATAACTGTAGTCTTGGCGGCACTCGATCAAGACAGGGAATATAGAAGGTGGCTCATACTTTTTTATTGGAACCAGGACGCTGGGCAATGCAAGGAAATTGGCTAGAACGAAATGGTATGCCAATCAGCGTCAAGGGTATGACCTTGGTAGCTTGGAATCGAAATAACTGGTTCACTATGGCTACAAAGCTGATATTCCCAGGTAGCGATCGCTCAGAAATCTCTCTGCAATACAAGGGGCGGCTGCATGAAGGAGAGCGCCAGTATACTTTTTTACTGCAACATAATATTTTGGGGCAAGTTGAAGGTGAAGGCTGGATTGGTTTAGATACTATTGTGCAACGTTACTGGGTAATAGGCGATCGTCAGCGTCGTAGTGGCTTTGAAACCCTGCACCGGATTTCGGAAGATACATACTACCTCAGTAGTGGCATCTTGGCTGGTCATTTTTTAACTAACACAATGGAAGCTAGCCTAGAACGTCAGTCAACCTAAAGACAGCGCGGCCGGCTGTGTTTCTTCCGGTCAAACAACTCTGACAACGCACTGGTTTCCTAACGTCCAATGTCTCATGCCTGAACTTAATGAGTGATCATTTATTCTCACTTACCTACTGAGTTGTATACTAAAAAAGAAATTATCAAATTATTGTCAGACTTTTAGTATTTTTACCGAACCGTGTAGTCTGGAGTCCAGTTTCATGAATCCTAAAGTATCTGTCATTATCCCTGCTTACAATACTGAAGTTTATATTGCGAAGGCAATAGAGTCAGTCTTAGAGCAAACGCTTACAGATATTGAAGTTATCATAGTCGATGATGCTTCAAGTGATAAAACTGTAGAAGTCGCTAAAAGTTTTACTGATCCACGTCTCAAAGTAATAGTTAATCAACAAAACCTTGGGGCTGCTGCTGCGCGTAATTGTGCCTTAAGAGCAGCCCAAGGGGAATGGATTGCTGTGCTTGATTCAGATGATTGGTATGCTCCTGAAAGATTAGAAAAGCTTGTGTCACTGGCACATGAAAGAGATGCAGACATGATTGCTGACGATCTTTATTTAATAAAGGATGGCGAAACATCTCCTTGGAGCACATTGATTCAAGAAAGTGAGAAACATATAGATAAAATTCTCCAAATTGATATCGTTTATTTTGTAGAAACTGATGTCTATGGACAACCAGGGTTGCATCTTGGTATAAGCAAGCCTCTATTCAAACGAGAATTTCTGGTTAAGCACGGCATAGAGTACGATGATGCCATCAGGATGGGCCAAGATTTTTGGATTGATATGAAATGCTTAATCAAAGGAGCTCGCTTTTTCCTTGAGCCAAAACCCTATTATTTCTACCGTTCACGCCCCGGTTCTCTTGTACATAAAAGCCAATTGTCACGTCTAAATCAATACTTGAATGCTAGTAGTTCTTTCATGCAACAAGAAGTTGTGAAAAAAAATCCAGCTTTAATGCGTGCTCTGTCTTATAATAATTCAGTCTACAAAAAAGATTTAGCTTACCTTCAAGTTGTAGAGCCTCTAAAGGAAGGAAAATGGGTAACAGCATTGACAGAAATGGGTAAAAACCCGTACTTCTTTTATGATTTTATTTCCCGATTGTCCAATATTATAGAACGTCGAATTCAATATTATGTAATGGGTAATAAATCAGTTTTTGACATTTCTTATAATATACAGAGGGAGCGAAAAAGTAACAATTAGTACTATCACAGTTCCCTCAAGAAATAATCCATCCTTCCGTAGTCAGAATCAGCCTGGAGGTTAAAAATCTGGTCAGGCAATAAGTATTTTTAATTATCCCTACTTACAAAATAAACGCAGAGAATAGCTTTGCTGGAGGTAGGAGCAAAGTACTAATTAAGCAAAACTTTAGTTATGGGTCATTGCTCACTAACATAACCTGAGTTTGACGAACCTTTCCTTACCTTGAACTTAAGTTCAAATCTGTCCCTCTGCCACTCGAAGAGGGACTGTTTTGGGTAGTAAAACTTCTTTTTTAGAGGTCTTTTTATTGGGCTAATTAGACGGATACTATATGAGCCGTCGAATTCACGTTAAAATAACAGTCAAAAATCCTAATAAGCTAAAGCATTATTTACGAGGCATAAGGGGTTGGAGCTTAAAAAATCTGCCCAGCACGGCTTCATGTCGCCTCCTCAGGCTTTATTGATATTTAAAACTCCGCACTCATTACACAGCTCTTAGAACTCTGTGGTGAGTGTGATGCTACCTAATTAAGGTTTTTGGCACATCCTAGAGTTATCTATTTAGTCAAAATTGGGCAAACTAAAATTACACCACAATGAAAGTAGCAAAATGGTACAAAGCGTCATTATAAATCTACCCGTTCTGCTTGTTTGATCTGACATGTTGCATCAGTTCTTTTCACCGTCTCGGTTGCAAACTGCCAGAGAATGGTTTCAATCTTCTAAAAGAGGACTGAAAAAAGCCAGTACAGCACTGCGTAAATATACCAACGATTGTAAATCGCCAAAAAGCCTAGCCTCTAAGCTTTTTAGCTTTTATCTTCTATTTGTGCCTTGCGGTACGAGCCTAGAAAATCATTTCTGGGCGCAATAATTCAGATATCAGTTTGAATGCACCTTTATCTCCCAAACATTTACAACCTGCTTTTGGATTCAAATTCTCTATGTCAGACCCCAATATTGGTCGCTTACTCAGCAAACGCTACCAACTCCAGGAGTTAATCGGTACTGGAGCAATGGGTCGAGTTTATCGTGCTAAAGATACTTTGTTGGGAGGTGTACCTGTTGCGGTTAAGTTTCTCGCTCTATCAATCCAAAATGAAAAGATGCGATTGCAAGACCGCTTTGAGCGAGAAGCAAAAACCTGTGCTTTACTAGGGCAAAAAAGCATCCACATTGTCCGAGTCATGGACTATGGCGTAGATGACAATAACACCCCGTTCTACGTCATGGAATACCTACAAGGACAAAGCCTGAACAATATTATTCGTAAGCAACGACTGCCTTTACCAAGATTCCTGAGTATGGCGCGTCAACTCAGCCTGGGGTTACAGTGCGCTCATGATGGCATCCCAGTTGAGGGTAATATTTGCCCAATTATCCATCGTGATGTCAAGCCAAGTAATATGCTGGTGATTCAAGACCCCAGTTTCGGAGAATTGGTCAAGGTTCTAGATTTTGGTATTGCTAAGTTATTACAGTCAGATGGCGACCATACAAAATTCTATTTGGGGACATTGGCTTATTCTTCTCCCGAACAGATGGAGGGTAAAGAATTAGACAACCGTGCTGATATTTATAGTTTGGGTGTCATGATGTTTGAGATGCTCACAGGCAAAATGCCATTGGTGGCACCAACTCACTCTTTTGGAGCATGGTATAAAACACATCACTATCAAAAACCACGTTCTTTTGCTGAGGTTGCGCCCGGATTAGAACTACCCAAAGAAATCGAAAATTTGGTGATGAGTTGTCTAGCTAAAGTAGCACGTGATCGCCCCCAAAGCATCACTGAAATTCTCAGAGTTTTAGCATCTCTAGAAAAGCCTGAGCATCCAGGCAAAATTAAGCAAGACAGCCATGCCCTAGTTCCTACTACTACAGCGAGTACTGAGCTTGAACAAAAGACAAAAGCCGATTTGCGGGCATCCTGGTCAAACGATGAAATCGCTCGTGCCATTTCCTGGCCCCAAAATAAACCAGTTGCCGATATTGTGTTTCCCCAGCCCATTAATAGTAATGGGGAGCTTTTCCCAGCTCTGTGGGTAATGCTACCGCAAGAGGAAATTCAAAAGCGCTTACTCTGTACCCGCTATAACCAATTTCTTTTCATCTCTATTCCCCATCCTATGCTGCTATGGATTACTGTCATCTACAACCGCAAACATGGTGCTAAATGGTTACCTTACTACCTTGATCTCAAAACCAGTCTTGGTCAAGAAATTGCCCGGTTACTACAGCACACAGGTTGCTACCGCCTTTTATTCTTTGCCCGAGAAACACCAAATTGCTGTACCCATATCTCACTTTCCAGCGTCGCTTCTGCCCAGCGTCAACGACTGCAAGAGTGGGTCGCAATGAGCAACACATTGATATCCTCTGCCGATCCGCAAATTAGTAAAAGCTTACTCAAAAGCGAGTACGAAAAGATTAAGCCTCAAATTCTCGCAAAACTGGAAAGTATTGATACAGATTCTCCATACGATCTTTCCAGCTAAGAATAATTTCTTAATATTACATGTTTTAGATGTAACTAAGGGGCGATCGCTCAAAGAATGTAAACTTTTATAAACAAAATATATATAAAGATGTAAGTTCTAGTTATATGTATAAAGAGTGAAAACACTAGCTGCCAAATCATGGCTATCTAAATTCTCTTTCAATCTTCCTATGTACATATTCTGGGAAATTGAAAATTTACGCAGGTTAATTCTCACACTAGACGAACGAAAAGCAAGTCTGGCTAAAGTAAACAGTAAATTTGTCCTACAGAATTCAAGTAAGTCTAGACTCTAGCAGATCTATCGTCAAAAGTTTTAGTTGTTGGTTTTTTGAATTGAATTTTTGCCCAACCATTGCACAATTTGGTTATCGAAGTTGACGCCCCGACATCCCCAGCTCTTTTCCTCCTTGGAACCAAGCAAGAGAAGGAGGTCGCCCACTGCGACAGTAGAACGACTCTATGCCATAGTGGAACCGGAATCTAAGCCCCACTGGTGCTTAAGAAGCTCTTGATAAGTTGCCTCGCGCACGACCATTTGCTCATAGAGCTTTACCAAAAAGTCTTTAGCTTGATCATGGCTCATATTTTGCACCTGAGTAGCAAATGAGCAGATGCTGAATTGCTGTTCCAAGGATAGTTTCATTGGTTGGTTCATAATTAACTCCGAAAAAACAACGCGTAAAGGTGATATGGGTCACAGAAGTCCAAATGGGATAAGAATTGGACTTGTAACTGTCCAACATTTGTTCCTCCGTATTAAGAAAGATAACAAGTGTTTGACAGATTGCCCACATCCTAAGTGTGGACTTTTTCTGCTCTGACATCTTGCACCTAAGCCTACTGATATACCACCCAAGTAAGTTGAGCCATATTCCAGAAAATAGGCTGCCCTTGACCTCAGATAAGCTATAACTACCTCCCTGCCTCCTTCCTGATTTGCAGAACCTCCTTTGAGGAGAAGCTCAGGTGTTATCCTTAACTCTCGATAGTTTTTCCTAAACAGAAAAACTAAGATGTTTCATCCCCAAGTATGCAGGAAACTTTGGAGGGATAGGAATTTTGAGGAGGTTGGGGAATGAATGGTAATAAGCGTGAATTATAGTCGCTCTACCTTATTAAGTGCAAGATGTCAATTTACTAATTTATGCTAAATTCAGCCTCCTTAGGTCACTTTGGAGGCTAAAAATATTTGTATCAAATTGTAAAAAGGAAAAATGCTCACGCTGAACAAATTGCTGAGTATATCTACCGGATTTGACCAATCACCAATGATCAATGAATTTTTAATCGAGTGAGACGATGACAACTGTGATGTTATCGTGTCCTCCGTGCTCCTTAGCAGCCTCAACTAGAGAGATGGCGGCTTTATCAAGCCAAGGAGTGTTTTGGAGGCAGCTAGCAATCTTCTGTTCGACAAGTTCTTCTGTGAGACCATCACTACATAACAGCAAGCGATCGCCAGTTTTTACATCTAGTGGTTGCACATCAATTTGATGCAAATCTTCACGCCCCAAACAGCGCGATAATACATGACGAAAAGGATGTAATCGTGCTTCATCTAAGGTGATGTCACCGATTTTGATTGCCCGTGCTACCCAAGTGTGGTCTTCCGTTACCTGTTCTAATTGTGACTCTCGGAAGCGATATAGCCGCGAATCGCCAACATGAGCGCACCAGGGCGATTCTGGGGAGCGAAAAATTACCGCTACAACCGTTGTACCCATGTCAGCGCGTTCGGGATGATTTTGCTGATCGTGTAAAATCGCTTCATTCGCACCCCACAAAGCTTGCTCTAGCAATTCTTGGGAAGATTTTGAAGATTCCCAATTTGCCAGCAAATATGCCTGAATTTCTCCAGTGGCAATGCGACTTGCTTCCTCACCTCCCGCATGACCACCCATACCATCGGCAACAACGAAAAACCGCCCCTCTGGGTCGATATAGTAAGCATCCTGATTATTAGAACGAATAAGTCCCGGATCGCTAAAACCCGTGAAATTAAGTTTCATAAATTATTTTTGCAACAATTAATACATACGATCGTAACGGTCAAGGCGTAAAAGTAGTCTGATCAGGATCACTGAAAGCACTGCTGCAATTAAACCAGGCACTAGTGCCCACCATACAGACTTACTAACCACTAAGATCGTAGCTGAAAGTGTGAAACCACTGATTAACAGAGCATAACTTATTGAGAGTTGAATACTGCTCTGCCGCCGCAACAGGCGTTCAGTTTCGATAGACCGAACACGCAGGCGCATGTCTCCCCGTTCTAGCTTTTCTAGGGTATCCTCTAACCTACGTGGTAGACCAAACGCGGTACTACTTACCTGAGCTGCTTGACGACTTAATTCGTTAATAAAGCTATTTCCCTCAGAACCATTCATATCGGTCATAAGCTGCATTGCATATGGTTTGGCAACTTCCATAAAGTTAAACTCTGGATCTAAACCTTTGCCTACCCCCTCCAGGGTAGAAAAAGCTCGCATCACAAAAGTGAAGGTTGCTGGAAATCTAAATGGCTGATTATAAGCTATTTCATAAAGGTCGTCACTGATTGCTGCCACCGATTGGTTTTCAAAAGGCTTATCCATGAAATGATCCAGCATGTACTGGACGGAACGCCGCACTGGGCCCATATCATCCGTTGGGGCGATCGCGCCTAAATCGATCAGAGACTGCACAACGCGATCGCCATCTTTTTGGGCAATGCCAAACAGTGTTTGCATCAATCCTTCGCGGACGTTGGACTTAATCCGCCCCATCATACCGAAATCGTAGAATATCAAAGCACCATTTGCACTAATGGCAATATTGCCTGGGTGAGGATCGGCGTGGAAAAAGCCACTATTGAGCAACTGTAGTAAGTAAGCTTGAGCGCCTTGACGAGCGATCGCCTTTCGATCCAAACCTGCTGCTTCTAAAGCTTCGTATTGGCTAATTTTAATTCCAGGGAGATATTCTAAAGTCAGTACTCTGGACGTGGCGTAACGCCAGTATATTCTTGGGACGTTCACCCAATCGTAGCCGCGAAAGTTCCGGCGAAAAGTATCAGCGTTACGACCTTCATTGAGATAATCAATTTCTTCCCAGAGAATGCGACAACACTCTTCATAAATACCCAACCAATCTCGCCCCCTTCCCCATTTAGGATGGTTTTGAAAATAGCGGGTAATTCCCTTGAGAATCTGTAAATCTATTTCAAATAACTTTTTTAGTCCAGGACGTTGCACCTTGACAACAACCGATTCCCCAGTATGCAGCACAGCTTTGTGTACTTGCCCCAAGCTAGCAGCAGCTAAGGGAATAGGTTCAAAATTATGGAATAGCTCAGGAATTTTCTTGCCTAGTTCTTTCTCAATGGTCGCTTCTACTTGCTCATAGCTAAATGCCGGTACTTTGTCTTGTAACTTGGCTAATTCTTCTACATATTCAATAGGGAATATATCAGCACGGGTAGAAAACAGTTGCCCAACTTTGATAAAGGTTGGCCCTAAATCCAGCAGGGTATTACGAATCCAGACCGCTTGGGTTTTGCGTCTTGCAGCTTGCTTTGCCTCAGTCACGCCACCCGGATAACTCCAAGATTTGTTGTATAGCCAAAGTTTGAACAATAAGGTCAAGACAAAAGACCAAATGTCCACAAAACGCCGTCTGCTAGAGTAGTTTTCCCGATTCCAACGGTATGCCTTATCTGAATAACCTTGTTCCATATGCTGTGTGTACCGTTGGTTTGCAACCGAATCACTTGGAAGAAAAGACACTCTGATTCCTAAACTGTTTTTGATAAAGTGCCATTTGTTTTTTGTCCTTTGTCATTTGTGGATAATTTTTGGTCTAATAACTCATGACCAATGACCAATGACTAATGACTAAATTTATGCAGAAGTTCTGCGGTAATGTTGCAATTCTGTTCGTAACAGCGCAATTTCTGCTCGCAATTCATCAATATCTGCTTGCAAGTCGCCTGAATCAGAACTAGCTTTTCCACTACTTGTAGTAGCTTGACCAGCATTAGCTGCTTCTGCTGCCCGATTTGCCCGCTCTACGACTTCTTCTGTAAACTGGCGCAACTGCTCTCTAGCTTCTGCATCAAATTTGCCCAGATCACTCAAAGCATCGGTCAAAGCGACCTCTAAACGCTCATTAACTACTTCAGCTACTGCTCTGCCTACGAAAAAGGCTTGCACAAGGGGGTTACTCATAAATTTTTGTTACGTTGATCCGCAAGAGAATTATAACTTGCCTGTATGCTTTACGGCTTCTGCTGAGGAGTTAGAGATTTACGTGACGCAATGTGCGACTTCAGCCCTAACGAATAGAATTCGCGGAGTTCACGGGCACACAAACGAGGGCTACACCGACCTGGGATCAAATATTATCGTGACATTCTAGTAAATCTCGATAATATTGCTCTGGTCTACTGGGTAAATAGGCGGTCATTTGCAAGGCTTGCTCTTTCAATTTGAAACTTTGAGTAATATTAATCCGGCTGAGGAAATCTAAATCGTGGGAAATTACCCAAAGCGCTCCTTGATAGTCATTGATACCTATTATCATTTGTTCAACAGTTTCAATATCCAGGTTATTAGTTGGCTCATCGAGAATCAGCAGATCGATTTCTGAGATACTGATCATAGCGATCGCTAATCTTGCTAACTCACCTCCACTCAGTACAGAGGCGCTTTTGTGAACGTCATAACATTTAAAGAGGAAGTGTCCCAACTGTTGACGCAAAAGCTGATAGCTGAGATTAGGATTAGCAGCTTGCATATTTCCCAAAACTGTGTATTGGCGATCTACCAATTCGTAGGTTTGATCGAGATATACAGCTTTCATCGTTGGTGCTAGCAAAACCTCACCTGAGTCCAAAACTGCTGTTTGGTTTTCCATTCCCAGAATAGCCTTTACTAGACTCGATTTACCAGAACCGTTTGCGCCGAGAATGGCTATGCGATCGCCAGATGATACATGCAGTTGAATATTTTGAATCAATAGCCGTTCTGATATCCTAAGATTTGCACCCTGGATATTAATGAGATTTCTGTACTTTTGATTTTTTTCTTCTAGCTGAATACTAGTTACTTTCGTAGTTTTGACCTTCGTCTCTGCAACTTTTTGATTAGCCTTTGCTACTGCTGCTTCATGTTTCTTTTTCGCAGTTCCGGTAGACACCTCAGCTTTGGTTTTAATCAGCCCTGCTGCCATTCTATCAATACTGCCATTAAGAAACTTGGCACGACCGTTGTGGCTAGATTGGGCTGCGCGTTGCTGTTCTTGCATAGCTGTGGCTTGGGTACGTTTGAGTTCCTTTCTAGCGACTTCGTGCGCTCGCAATGCTACCTCTAACTCGATTTCTTTTTGTTCCCGATACTGAGAAAAATTGCCTCCATATACTTTCAAACCAACAGGTGTAAGTTCCCAGGTTACATCTGTCACTTGGTCTAAGAAAAAAGGCTTATGAGAAACAATTACATACGCACCTGTGAAATTCAAAAGAAACTGTCTTAAGCTTTCTAATGCTTGCAAATCCATGTGATTAGTTGGCTCATCGAGCAATAACAAATTTGGTTGTTGAGCCAAACCGATCGCCAAAAGCAGTTTAGTAAGTTCTCCGCCACTCAAGTTAGCAAATGGTAAAGATAAGTCAAGTTTTGTATTAAATTGTGTTTGCAAAATATCCTCAATCTTCCACCATTCATCAGAAATATAAATCAAAAAATTAAGTACTGTATCTGCTGTCATTTCTTGCCTGATAGTGCTAATTTGTGGCAAATAGTAGACAATACCATTACGCCAAACCGAACCATCACTGGGGCTGATTTGCCCTGCAAGTATCTTGAGTAGGGTTGATTTTCCTACACCATTACGGCCTACTAAAGCGATGCGATCGCCTGCTTCAATACTCACCTGAATTTTTTGAAACAAAGTTCTGCCCAAGCTGAGTTCGTAGGCTAAATTCTCAGCTAATAATATTGATTTTTTCTGCATTCTTATCAAACCTCAATTCGCAAACTCTCACCCGCATGTTTACAACAATTACGGGTAGATTAGACACAAAAAATCTTAGTCGCAAGCACTTGCCAAGCGGTTTAAGTAGATACGATTGATGACAATATTTTTAGTACATGACTATGTGAAGTAACCCTGTCAAACTAGTTGCGTTTATTCTTCGTTGACATTTGTTGCTTTGGCGCAACAGGTGTTTGGTACTACTTCATTTCAGCTATCTCGTTGGAGTTATGATGAGGTTTGATATTGACTACAGTGTAGCATGAAGGTATTTCGGAAGGGTAGCGATCGCTCTTTTCTTCTCTGTGCCCTCCGCGCCTCTGTGGTTAATAAAATTTTTCACCGCAGAGGTGCAGAAAACGCAGAGAGTAGAATCTCAGGAGGAATTTTGATACACATGTTTTGCATCTATAACTAAGCGATCGCCTACTACAAGAATGCTAAAATAAACCCATAACTACTTGATGCCGTATCCATTCTATGACCATAGCTCAAGAATTAGATGATCAAGAAGGCATCTGCCAAGATGTTATATTTCCCCCTGGTGATTTATATAGTGATGAGCCTCCCTTGGAAAGCGAACTACATCTACGGCAAATAATCCTACTTTTAACATGTTTGGAATGGCTGTGGCGAGATAGAAATGATTTCTATGCAGTTGGAAATCTGACTATCTACTACAGTCCACGCCAACGCAAATCAGAATACTTCCGAGGCCCAGACTTTTTTGTAGTGCTAGGAACTGAACGCAAAACCCGCAAAAGTTGGGTGGTTTGGGAAGAAGATGGCAAATATCCGAATGTAATTCTAGAAATTTTGTCTGACTCAACAGCTAATACAGATAAAGGTTTAAAAAAAGAAATTTATCAAGATACTTTCCGCACGTTGGATTATTTTTGGTTCGACCCTTACACACAAGAATTTGCGGGATTTCATTTAGTAGATGGAGAATATCAACCTCTACAAGCAAGTGAACAAGGATATTTGTGGAGTCAGCAACTAGGGTTATATTTGGGAGTTTATGAAGGTCTATTGCGGTTTTTTACACGAGATGGGCAACTAGTACCAACACCGGAAGAAACGGCAGAACGTTTGGCAGCAAAACTGCGTGAGTTAAACATTGACCCAGATACAATTTAGACCAGGGCTATTTCATTTAGGATAGTGTTGTGCTAAAAACTCTTCAGCTTCCGCCCTATCTTTAATCACTCCATCCAAAGTAGCAGCAACTACATCATCTAATATTTGCCGATACTGAGGCCCTGGTTTGTAGCCAAGTTTCTTTAAATCATTGCCATTCAATAGTGGCTGCACATTAGCCAAAACAGTTAAATATTCCCAAATCTGATGTCTAAGCGATCGCGGATTTTGCAAAGCAATTAAAATCAGCATTGGTAAATCGTACTGTCGCAACAACTGCATTACTTGACTGGGACTTTGACACTTAGGCAAAGATTCCATCACCTCAGTTTGGACAGAAGGCAAGTTTTGCAAGCGTTTAATGCTATCCTCTTGCAGTTGCAGATTTTTTGCTACTTTCGCTCGATATTGTGGTGCTAAATGGGCGATTAACGCTTCTAAGCGCATTTCCCAATGGATGAGAGTTTGTTCAGCATCAAATCGCCGCAAGCAGCGTTCTAGCAAACGTAGTTGTCGCAGGAGTTCTGCATCTAGCTTGAGGGTAGGATGGATACATTGCAATGCCCCTAAATTATCAAGTAACTGCAAAGCCGATTTCCAGTAGGGGGCTTCTAAGATGTGTTTTAATTCTGTTTTCAGTCGAGTTTGCAGGGCTGGAGTTTTGCTATTCTCTTGAGCAGTGCGATCGTAAACGCCACTGTTGATGGCATAGCGGATAAACTCTTCAGTTTGCGGTTCTATCTGAAATCCAAAGCGCACGGCAAAACGCACGCCACGATAAATGCGGGTGGGGTCTTCGATAAAGCTGTTAGGGTGTAAAACCCGAATTTGCCTAGCTTGTAAATCTAGTAATCCACCAAAGAAATCGAGTAATTCACCAGCACGGGGAGTAGTTAGGCGCAAGGCGAGGGCGTTAATAGTAAAGTCTCGCCGATACAAGTCTTGACGAATAGAACTAGCCTCAACTTCTGGATTCGCCGCCGGGTAGGGATAAAATTCTGTTCTAGCGGTGGCAATATCTACCCATAGAGAATCTAATTCCGGGTCTTTATGCCACAACAAAGCAGCAGTTTGAAAAGCCCCGTGGATTTCTAAGCGGGCAGCAGGGTAAAGTTGTTGGAGTGCCTTTGCTAGTTCTACACCAGCACCAACATCTGCTGATTTGTGAAAGCCATCAACCACAAGATCGATATCTTTAATCATCAAAGTGCCCGTTGCTGCTTCAGCTAATAGCAAATCCCGCACTGCACCCCCGACAAGATAAAGATGCCAACCCCGTTTTTCTGCCTCTTGCGATGCTGTAGTTAGTAATTGCCACAGTTGCGGTGCAAGGCGATTTTGCAACTCAGTGCTGAGAGGAATTTTGAATTTTGTTAGCGCAGCGTAAGCCTTCGGCATGGCTTCTCTACGAGAGGCTGCGCCAACGCTTAGAGCGAGTCCGTGTTCGCGCAGCGTCTCGTAGAGAGCGTGATTTTGAATTTTGAATTTTTGTCCCCCTTCATCTTCATCCCTTTCCTGATGTAATTCCCGCAAAACATCAGTACGAGTGACCAGACCAACTAACTGCTCATTCTCTAATACTGGTAAGCGTCCGATATCGTATGTCACCATCAGCGCTTCAATTTGTGGCAATGTCGTATCTGGTGTAATTGTTTTAAGATTTGTGGTCATATAGCCCTTGACTGGCGCATGACTAAATCCGTGGTGCAGGGCAACATCAAGATCGCGGCGCGAAATAATACCTACTAGTTGCCCTTGGGTATCGACTACAGATAAACCAGAGTGTCCATAGCGCAATAAAATGCGTTGGGCTTCGGCAATTGTGGTTTCAGGCAGAATAGTGCGAACAGGAGATGACATCAAGTCCCTAGCAGTGGGGGGATGGGGAATTTGCGCTTTTACCCCATCAAGGAGTTGTTTTAATATTGCCTGTGAATCAACTCCCCTTAAGTTGAGCGATGCGGCTTGTGAATGACCGCCGCCACCTAGAAGTTGGAATAATAGGTTAAGATTCGTTTTGGGAATTTGCGATCGCCCAATTACAGTTAAGCGTGAATCACTTTCACTTAAAGGATATTCATTAGCCAACAGTAGGGCATCAATTTCGGTTAATTCCACGAGTTCCGAAGCCAGACTCGATAGCCCCGGCACAAAACTATCTGTTTTCAGAGTTACCCAAGCAACCGTATATCCGTGTTGACAAAGATATTCTAAATTTTCCAGTGCCTCAGTTAATAGCTGCTGTAATTGCGGAGATAATCCGGGGTCGCGGTAGGTGGAAATTACTGATAAACTAGCACCTTGTTGCATCAACCAAGCCAAAGCTAGGGCATCCCGTGGTGTGGACTGGTCAAAAGTCAAAGAACCAGTGTCAACATGGATACCCAAAGCCATCACAGTTGCTTCGGCAGGAGTCAAGGAAATTTCCTGCTGTTGCAATTGCTCCACGATCAAAGTTGTCGTGGCTCCTACTGAGGAAATATATGATTCCGTGGCAGGAATATCTGATTCTTGTCCTAAGTGATGGTCATAAATTATAATCTCTTTAAAATGGGGTAAATCTAACCACTCAGCAGCTTTACCCAAGCGATCGCGGTGTTGCGTATCCACCACAGTCAGAGAACGAATTTTTTCTGGATTCACCGAACGGCGTTCAATCAGCGGATATTCATCCCGATGCAATGCTAAAAAATCCCGTACAGGAGGGTGAGAACCGCCAGTCAGCACAATCTTACTTCCCGGTAGTAGGCGCGTTAACCCTACCGCAGCTCCTAGTGCGTCAAAATCTGCTGTTGTGTGGCAAAGAATTAAATCCATAGTTACGAGTCATTAGCCATTGGTACTTAGACAAAGGACAAATGACTAAAATGTTGCAATTTCTGCTAGCTTAAAAATAATAAGAAAGTGTCAGTGTCGCCCTTTAGGATATTCTATCCTTAGTATTTCGCTGTATTGGGAGAAGCAAAAATGACCATAATATTCCAATTTGCCTTGATAGGTCTAGTCCTATTGTCTTTTGTCCTGGTTGTTGGCGTCCCCGTTGCTTACGCCACTCCCCAAAATTGGGTTGAATCTAAAAAACTGCTCTGGGTTGGTTCCGCCGCTTGGATTGCTTTGGTGTTTTTAGTTGGTTTGTTAAACTTTTTTGTCGTGTAAGCGACGGCTTCGCTCTGGCGCAGGCACATAATATAAGAACTAGAGGGGCAGAAAAGCCAAGGTCAAAAACCAAAGGAAAAAAGGAGAAATTTTTTCCGATTTTCTTTTTTCTGACCGTGCTTTCCTGCTCCTCTACATTTTAATAAGAAATGTATATTGGCCAGAAGTATAGTTGATTAAGAGGCAGTCATGGCAGTTTTCGAGGGAACTTTTACCCAAACGGAGCCTTTGCGGTTTGCAGTGGTGATTGGTCGATTCAATGACCTAGTTACCGGAAAGCTGCTAGAGGGATGTCAAGATTGCTTGAAACGCCACGGTGTAGATCCTAACCCCCAAGGCGATCAGGTGGACTATGTTTGGGTTCCAGGAAGTTTTGAGGTACCTTTAGTAGCTCGCCAACTAGCACTTTCCCATCGTTATGATGCTGTAATTTGTCTAGGTGCAGTCATTCGAGGACAAACACCCCATTTTGATTATGTATCCGCCGAAGTTTCTAAAGGCATCGCTGCCGCTAGCTTTCAAACTGGAGTACCAGTAATTTTTGGTATTTTGACAGTAGACACTATGCAGCAAGCCTTAGAACGGGCAGGCATAAAAGGTAATCATGGCTGGGATTATGCCCTGAATGCCCTAGAAATGGCAAGCCTGATGCGGCAACTGCGTTCTAACCTGGCAGAGCCATATTCTCGTAATAGCCAGTCTTTGCCAGCCTCTTTTCAGAGTGCCAGCATAGGTAATTTAACTGCGGAGTCAGAAGAACTAGGCTAGGGTGTCATTAGTCATTTGTCCTTTGTTATTCACTAATGACTAATGACTAATGACTAATGACTAATGACTAATGACTAATGACTAATGACTAATGACTAATGACTAATGACTAATGACTAATGACTAATGACTAA
>NZ_WBKL01000141.1:0-26541 GCF_015714705.1 Nostoc sp. NZL
AAAAAGGGCTATTTCTGGGCCGACATATTCCAATATTTGGCTACGAACTGTTTTTTCTATACCTTCGAGGTCTATTAACTGACTCTTATCAGCTTCCGAGTACAGTAATGTTGCCAGTTCTTGTAAGCAGGCTTTGATCCGTTCTTGTTTCTCTTGGCTCATAGTCAGCGATCGCACAGGGTTATTTCCTTCTACATTTTCTCAGAAATGGTAAATCTTCCAAAACTGGATGCTCCCAAGACTTTATTTTTTAGTAATCATGGGTTAATAAATTAAGTAAAAATTCTGATTGAATTAGATTCAGTATATCTAGCTAAATTAAAAAATAGATTGTTTGTTTTGAAAGATAGATTTTTTTTAGCTATGGTTATATTATTAATGTAGATATAATAAATAAAGACATATTAAAATAAAATTCATATTTTGAACAACTAAATTCTATAATTAATTTACAAGCTGCACATAAAAACGCCATGTTTTTGGCTACACAAACAACCAAAATTTCTTATCAAAAAACAAAACCTATTTACATTCACTAAATCTTTAAAATGCCAGACCCATTAATGTATCAGCAAGATCACTTTGTAGTTCTAGAAACAAATCAACAAGAACAATTTCTGACACCATCAGAGTTATTAGAAAAGCTCAAAACCACTCTCCAAAAACTCATAATTCAAGATTTACCGCCTGACTTGCAAAAGCTGAATAGCGTGGAAGCTCAAGCACAATATTTACTCGACACCACCTGCGAATTAGATATTGGTCTTGGACAATATTTACAGTGGTATGCAGTTCGTTTAGAAAAGTAGCTTTTTGAGCAATCAGTTGCTTATTGGGGAAACCCGCAGACGCTTCTTTGCATTAGGAGAAGACCGCACTAGTTGGCTACACAGACCAAACCCGCCTATGCGAGTTATTTTATTAAGTCCAGGTGGAATTTGTTTATGGAGTAGGGAATTATATGAGACTGTTGGCGAATTGATAGGTGGTCTAACCCATCAACCCCAATCCATCTTAATTTTTTTAATCTCAGTGTCTTGAAACGCACTTTAGCTATGAGGAAGGAATTTATTGCAGGGCGGGAAAGCAATTCAAAACCAAGCTTTTAGGCGTGGGGGTTTAACCCATCGTGAATTGACCAACAGTCTCATTCTATTCGCCCAATTGTTCTTGACTATTGACTACTGACTAATGACTCTTTTTGAGTATTTATCAGCGCTAGCTCAATTGTATTTTCAGATGGCTGCGTTATTTGAATCTCCAATCCAGGGCCAAAATAGTTGGTCATTTTTTCCTGCTTTTTTTGCCACACATCAATTGGTATTAGCGGAGAATCAAATTCTAAAATTAGGGCATAGCTCCCATTAACTTCTTCTTCTCGCAACCCTGTGACTGTTGGCCGTTCCTGGTCTGTGGGACTCAAACCCAGAAAAGAAAGGGTTGTATCTAGATGAGCATCTTGACCGTAACAATATCGGGTGATATCTTTGCGAATTTTATTTTGAGTATCAGTTGCTTGCTGTTCCCGCAGTATCAATGCTGACGGTGACGTAGTTTGGGGTACTGGCTTGAGTTCATTAGCTTTCAGCGCTAACCCTCCCAACAATAGAGGAATCCCGTAAAAAAATCCGACAAGATTGAGTGTGGCATTATTACCAGCATAGGCGACGAAGCCAATGATGGTTAATATACCGCCGATGGTTAAACCGAGTGTTCCCAAAGAGATTTGGCGTAGCATGAGCTTAAATTAGTATAAAGTTTTAATACCTTAGTTTTATTATCATCGGCTATGAGTAACAAATTAGGGAAGAAGATTGTCCCTAGGCTCTAGCATTCAACCAACTCAAAATTGCCAGGTTAAGACTGATACCCTAACAAGTCAATAAATTCTGCCTTCCTTAGAATTCAGAACTTCGGTAGACGCGGGGATACGGAGAGTTCCTAACCGATAAAGTTAGTGTATTAGAATACTAAGGGCGTATAGTGTCCCAGAATGTTTGATTTTAAGTTAACTTAAAACTTAAAGGTAGTTAATAGATAGGAAAAAAATAATGGATTTACAGACTATAAAAGAAAGAATTGTAGCAGTTCAAAGTAAACGCGAGTACCTGTTAAGCCTACTGGAACAACCAAACCTGGGAACTTTGAGAATTGACGTAAATCAGGCTTTGGAAGAATTGGATGAATTAATTGATGAATTTAAACGCACCATTCCGGTAGAGTAGAAATTATCAAAAACCGCGTCGGTATAACCGTAAATTCCAGGTTATACCGACGCTCCTCAGTACTATCATGTCCTCAAATCCCCAAAATTGAACTAAGCCTAAGTTGGCGAAGCAACATAGCTGTATCATTTATCCTGCAACTGAACCATCTCCTGCACGCTGACCTAACTGCCTAACTAAAGCAATAAGTTCGCTTGTAGGTACATCTTTCTTGCAAACGTCATCAAAGCTAGACATTGCCTTTGCGCCCTGAAAATTTACGTCTTCCACTGAGGAGTAAGCAAGGATTTGGGTGTTCGGAGATATAGCTTTAATGTGATTAGACGCACTCCAGCCATCCATGACTGGCATCTGTAAATCTAAAACAATTACGTCAGGATGGCAACGTTTAACCATTTCTATAGCTTCTTCACCATTACTGGCTAAACCTACTACTTGAATATTTTCCTGGCAAGAAAAAACTAATTGTAAGGTTAAACGAGTCAGTTCGTGGTCATCAACAACTAGAACACGCAAGGTAGAAAGCTCACAGGATAACATTAACATTGAGGGGAAAGACAAATTTATTTAGAATAACCTCTCTAGTTTATGGGAACAAGTGCCAGCACTAACTCTATCCTATGGTTGAATAACTTGTGTGAATCCATGACAAACAACTTAGATAACTTCTTAAAAAATTAAAGTTTTCTAAAAGAAACTAAGTTGAGCTAGTTGTCAAGGTAGAAGCAACTGATTTTTTAATCAATCAGGTTTGAGGCTACACCACTTGAGCGTAATGCCATATTCATGAGAATTTTTTGTGAATTAGCTTCTGGAGAATCATCATAGGGACGCCGTTGAATATAAGTGCCATCGGCTTGTAATTCCCAAGCTTGGCGATTATCTGCGAGCATAATTCCCATAATTTCTTGCAAATCTTTAGCAATATCAGGGTCTTTCACTGGGGTAATTACTTCCACTCGGCGATCTAAATTGCGGCGCATCCAGTCGGCACTGCCGATATAGATTTCCTCCTGTGTATTGTTATGAAAATAATAAATCCGAGAGTGTTCTAAAAAGCGACCGACAATGCTGATTATGCGAATGTTTTCACTAATGTCTTTGAGTCCTGGACGCAAACAGCAAACGCCCCTAATAATTAAGTCGATTTGCACTCCGGCGCGGGAAGCTTCATATAAAGTGGTGATAATTTGTGGATCGACTAGGGAATTCATTTTGGCAACAATGCGTCCAGAAAATCCATTTTGAACATTTTCGATTTCGCGATGAATTAGTGCCAAAAAGCGATCGCGCATATTCACAGGCGCAACCAGCAACTCTCGATAAGATTTTTGCAGGGAGTATCCTGTCAAGAAATTAAATAAATCTGTGATGTCAGCACCCAATTCCTCACGGCAACTAAACAATCCCAAATCTGTATACAGTCGTGCCGTTTTGGGGTTATAGTTACCTGTGCCAATATGGACGTAGCGACGTATCCGGTCTTTTTCCCGCCGTACTACCATAACGGTTTTACTATGGGTTTTCAGCCCCACTAAACCATAGACAACATGAACTCCAACTCTTTCTAGTCGTCTTGCCCAGTAAATATTATTCTCTTCATCAAATCGCGCTTTCAATTCCACCAGTACAGATACTTGCTTGCCATTTTCGGCGGCGGCAATTAAGGCGTTGACTATGGGCGAGTCGCCAGAAGTCCGGTAAAGGGTCATCTTGATGGCTAACACATTCGGGTCGTAGGCAGCATGGGTAATAAAGCGCACCACTGTAGCCGAAAAGGATTGATAGGGATGGTGTACTAGCAAATCCTTTTCCCGAATCACAGCAAAAAAGTCTTTTCCTTCGTCCGTCTCCAGTGCATCTGGGTCTAGACTCGGTTCCCTCAGCCTTTGCAGGCGTAATGGTACAACAGATTGGCGTGGTGGATCTTTGAGTTCCGGCAATGGCAAGGACATAAAATACATCAAATCCCGCAGACCCAAAAGACCGTCTACTTCGTAGAGATCACTTTCTGTTAATTCTAAATCTTGCAATAATCGCGATCGCACTATTTCAGGAGTCTGGGACTGAATTTCTAGCCGGACTGGACTTCCACCCAGCCGCCGTTTTCGCAATTCCTGTTCGATCGCTAACAACAAATCATCTGCTTCATCTTCTTCTAAGACCAAATCGGCATCACGGGTAATGCGGAACGGATGATATTCTTGAATATTCATCCCTGGAAATAGAGATTCTAAGTTATGAGCGATCGCTTGTTCTAAAGGTACTCCAGTCCAGTGAGCGGGTTTTTCGTTGTTGTGATCTCCCAACTCCGGTGGTATCGGTAAAAATCGTGGGAGAACACTGGGGACTTTAACTCTGGCAAAGAATTCTTCTTCGGTGTCTGGGTTTTTGACCACAACAGCCAGATTTAGACTGAGATTAGATATAAAAGGAAAGGGATGACTAGGATCAACAGCCAAAGGAGTCAAAACTGGAAAGACTTGTTCCTCAAAATAGTTGTTGAGGTGAGTCCGCTGTTTTTGGTTCAAATCTATGTAATCCAGAATATGGATGCCGTGATTTGCTAGTAGGGGACGAAGTACTTCCTCAAAATGTTGGTGCTGTTTCTTTACCTGGGGAATAAGGCTAGACCGAATATCATCTAACTGTTGTTGTGGTGTCCGACCATCGGGAGTTAACAAGCTAACTTTCGCTTCTACTTGTTGCTTTAAACCAGCAACACGCACCATGAAAAACTCATCCAAATTAGAGTTGAATATTCCCAAAAACTTGAGGCGTTCCAGAAGGGGCGTGCGATCGTCACAGGCTTCATGTAATACCCTCCCATTAAATTCTAGCCAGCTTAACTCTCGGTTAAGATAATATTGTGGATCGCTGAGATTGATGGGGGTAGAGCTTTTCTTAGATTTTGCCATAATGACCTAAGGACAGGCAGATGTGGCCCATTGAACTGGGGGACAATAAATATAGTAAGTTAAATGGTGCTTGAGCATAACGCTCAGGCAATTTTTGATTGTGCTGATTCTCTACCTCGCCACTGGTAAAGGACAGACATAATCTTTAAATCAAAAATCTATTTCTATTTAAATAACTTCAGTTAAAGATTAGAAAAAACTTGTCTAGGCACGAAACCGAAAATTACTAAGAAATTTTTTGGTTTTGCGATCGCGTCGTATCTCTTTCAGAGAATCACTCTACCCAACCCATAACTCAATACGTTTGGGCTAATACCATTTCTTTGTTAGGCTGCGCCAAACCCTTTTAACTTCTTTCTTTGTGTCCTTTGCGTCCTTTGCGGTTCGTTTTTCTTTCTTTTACTTAGGTTTAGCGCATCTTTATACAGAATTGGTATAAGGCTTAGATCCTCTCTAGACCCTCTTTAGGCAATTAGAGCCAAGCCTTTTTAAGGGAGGATGGGGGTATCTTCTGGGGAAAAATATCACTAACACCCAGCCTATTGACCTATAACTAGATTTTATAGCCGTTTTCAACTGTGTGGAATATGGTACGAGCGCATAGTTAGTTGTACGCCCCTACAAAATATTGCATCCACATGGGAATTGCTAGAAGCCTGGGGATTCAAATCGTTACCCACAGCATATTACCCATAAAGATGCACTTAAGATTTCGCAAAGATATGACATAGGCATTTCTGACAATTTATGACGAATTATTAAGTAGTCTTTACAGAGGATTATGGTGTTGTAAGCAGTCTAAAGCCTTACCTCCAGGGCTTTCTACACTTGATTTTCCAAAATGCGAAATTTAGTAAGCATTGCCACAACTTCACTACAGTAATTAAGTAATTACAAGCCATGCTATATCTCTATTTTTTTGTGATTGTGCTGCTGTCATTAAGATGCGCACTAATAATTTAGCCTATTAGTTTTTTTAATTTATCACCACCAATATTTTGAATAATTTCAGTGTTATTACTGAAATAGTTCTTAATAGTCAAGGTTATATTGAAAACGCAAAGATGAAAACACAAGGAGCTTGTGAATCATGAAACTATCTACAATTATCAAAGGCAGTGTTTGCGTATTAGGTTTGGTTGGTGTTGGTAATTTCTTTGCTGCACCTGCAAATGCAGGAGATGCTGCTGCTCGTGGTGCGGTTACAATCGTTAGACCATCAGGTTCTTCTCTCAGCGTCAGTGCTGAGTTAACTGCACCTTCTGGTGCGTATTTTACTGGGCCAACATTAGTTGTTACACCTACATATACTGGTGTTATAGGTGGAAATGATGAAGCTGTAGATACTTTCACAATAGATCCAGGTGCAGTTATAACCCTAACTTCACCGCCTAGTGCCACAATCGAAGCAGCTATTGCAGCAGCCATTGATAACGGTGCTTTTACAGATGTTGTAGATATAGCAACCCTTGTCAGAGCAGCTAATGGCGGTTTAGAATAAACTGATTGTTACCTGATAGAAAATCACGATAGTGTAAAAAGCGATCGGCTTTTAGTCTTGATGGTTTCACACCTTGCGTTGATTTTCAATGTCTTTTTGGGTGTTGTTTGAGAAAGTGTTGTCATCAGTTGAGACAAAACAACTGTGACATTAACACGCTAGGCATTTGCAGCAAAATATTTGGTAATACGCCAATCGACTCTTTGACAGACTCTCCTTTACCTATACCATAGTTTTGATGCGGGATAAGGTAGAGAGCAAATGAGACGTAACAGATTGAAAAAAAAATACAGCCCCTTGAATGTAGTTGAGGGGCGGTATTCCAAACTTATCCACTATATTACCATATAAGCCCGATTTCTTGAAGAAATCGGGCTTTTGATATTGTTTAAATAGATACTTCACTAAATCTTTTAAATTAGGCAATAGGCAAGAGACAAAAGGCAATCGGCAGAAGCTAGAAGGCAATCGGCACAAGACAATAACGCAATAATTACTCTTGCCTTTTGCCCTTTGCTCTTTGACTTTATTTACTAAGTGTTAATCCTTATACCAAATTTTAGTAGTCTAGCAATCAAATTTTCTGGGAAGTTACGGCTATATTGCTCATGCAAATCTAAAAGAGCATGAGGAGTAGATTAATTATGTATAGCCCGTTTCGTAAATTACCTCTAACTATCAAAAGAAGCCTTTACTTGCTGGGTTTTATCAGTGTAGGTAATTTAATTGCAGCGCCAGTACATGCACAACAAGCTGTGGCGCGTGGTGCTGTTTCTATAGTTTCACCTTCCGGCGCTTATCAAAGTGTTAGTGGTGAACTGTCCTTACCTGTTAGTAATAATTTTTTAAATCCTGGCACAAACACGACTTTAACAATAACGCCTACTTTTACAAATATTGGAGCAACTAATGAAAGAATAACTTCCTTATCTCTCACAGTAGGAACAGCCAGTGAAATAATCACAAATAATAACAATTCACTTTTGAATCCAACTTTACAAACAGTCAATAATCCAGCATCAATTCCTGATGCAGCATCTCTCATTCAGGCAATCAACAGCACTAACGCCTTAGGGGCTTTAGAATAGCTGAAAAAACTATATTAATCTTGTGGCTGCATCTACGAACATGAGGATTTTTGGGGCAATAGGAAAAGTATTAATTGCCTCTTGCCCTTTGCCCTTTGCCTTTAAAATCGATAACCACCTTGAATTTGTAGATCCAATCCATTTTCGCCCGTACCAATTTTAGATTCTAGAAAAACATTATTATCGGTAAAGTTATATCTAAAAATAGCTCCATAGTTTAAGCCAGACACTCGGCTATTTAAACCCAGATTTCTTGTAGAATAATTTTTAATATAAGCACCAACAAATAAATTTGTGCCGAGCCTTTGTAAACCTTGTAACTCATAAAAAAGATTTTTACCTAGCTCTAGGTTAGTATTAATATTAAAACCACTACTAGTACTAAGTTCACCACTAAACAGTCCTAGAAACTCACCATTACTATTATCTTCAATAAAAGCTATGGCAGGCGCTAAAGAAAAACTTAAATTTCTTTCTTGATGATTAAAGTAATAGCTTAAGACAGTAGAAAAAGGATTATTGCTATTTGATGCACTATTCCAGTCAATTTTTAAGGATGGTACGTGAGTATTGATAGCTACAGGTTTTTTATTTGAGCCTAACTGGACATCAGTTTTAATATAATTAACCAGAACATTAGCATATATGCCCACAGATGGTTCTGCTAACCCTAAATTATTATTAGAAACTCCAGGCGCTGAGTTGGCATTTATATTAAACCAAGTTCCCAAGCTAGCGCTATAGTTTGAATCACCAGCAGAACCCGCAGCTAATAATTCGACTGAGGGTAAAGATAGATAACCATTAAAGCTTTTAAAGCTCACACCTATGAGATCAACTCTGGTGAGTTCAAAATAATCGAACGCTAAATCAAATGTCCGGACTGGAATTGGTACTATAGTGTTATCTTCGGAACTAAATCGTTGGACAAATTGTCTCCCTTGAGAGTTAGTCAAAATAATTTCAGCACCGGTAGATTCGTTAATAGGATTAATATCAGTATTAGTCAAAGGAATTTGATTTCCGATGAAAGTCAGAGGGCCAAATCTCTCATTAGAAAGTCTGAGCGTTGAAAAGAATGTATCACCTGGATCTAAAAGTTCAATATCCCTTTGTAAAAATTGGACTGCGCGTTTGTGATTTCCTGTTCTTATTTGCAATATACTAGAGTCATTGGGAGTAATTTTACTCTCAAGTGTCAAACTTCCAGATACCTGTTCTAGACTGCTGGCTGCATTAGAATACGCTAAAGTACGATTAATTCTATTATTAATTTGTCTTCTTTGATCTGGTGTAGACTTTGTATTTAAGGGAACAAAACTTTCTCCATTTTTAAAGCTTTGCCGCGCTTCTGCTAAACTTTCGTCAATATTATCTATTTTTATAAATTCAAAAATTCCACCTAATGCCAGTCCTAAAGTAGAGTTAGCTGTTTGTATACCATCAATGCTAAATTCACTAAAATTAGCTGTAATTGATAATCCAGGACTAGCAAAAACATTAGAATAAGTAGCACTAATTTCTTTTGGATCGTATTGAATAATAGTACGGTTATGAGGGTGGTTAACATATAATCTGTGCCAATTTGAAGTTTTTTGTGTCTCAGACAAAACTTCAAATACGGGGTCTCTTTTGCCGAAAGATACCCAAGATAAAGAATTTAAATAAGACAAGTCTCTCTCAAGTGGCGTTAAGAAAGGATTGACTGCTATATTCAACAAATCAAAATTATCAAATTCGTCTCTCTGGGCAATCTTAATACCTGGTAATGAAGAGACAGGAGCAGTAAAACCAAAGCCTTCACCTGTCAAAATATTACCCCATAAAATACCAGTTGATTCTAGAACAGAATCAGGAATAATTTCACCTAGTTGGAGTTTAACGCTTCCCCCATTTAGTAAAGGCTTTAAATTCGTAGTAGGAAAGGCCTGTATAATTCGAGGTGTATTAGTACCATCTAATAATTCAAATAAAGCTCCCCCACCGTCATTACTCAAAGTAGAGCCACTACCAAGAATTGGTGTAATATTTTCCAGAACTGTGACATTAGGATCTTCAGGATTAATTCCGCTATTAATTATCACTCTACCAGCAGGTATTCCTTCAGGATTAACTAGTTCTCCTGCTATAGAAACTATAGAAAAATCATTAATTCCAGCTTCGCCGATTAATTCGTCAAAATTTACAGGTAAAGTCGTAAGAGATTGTAAACCCCAAAATCCTTGGGTTGATGTCATATTTTGGGTAGTGTAATTTTCAGCAGCTCTACCTTGAGCAATAATACCTGCTTGTGTACCCTTAGTCTCAATTACTAATCTATTGTTATCAAGAACCCAGTAAAACTGTTCAGCTTTGGGAAATTTAGCATAGGTAAATTTATCAATAAACTGATTGTCTCCAGAAAATCTGATATTTAAATCTGTATCTATATAATTTTCGTCTTCATTTGGTTTAAATAATTGAGGTCTAAAACTAAGGTTATCTGTAGGGTTAACAATCCACGGGTACCTGTTGGCACTAAATGTCAAAGCATCAATAATTATTTTCTTCTGATTTACTTGTTGTTGCTTTTTAGCTTGGCGTAGTTTTTCTATTAGTATTTGTTGTGTTGTTGTGTAGGGTCTCTGTTCATTTGGATTTGATGGTTTAATCGTATCTGGTTGAGTTTCTTCTTCATCTTGCTCAGGAGGCTTGGGAGGCTCTATTTTATATTGTTCAATTGGGATAACATCAGCTATGGTAAATTTGCGTGACTGTTTAGTTTTATCTGAGTTAGAGTTAGCATCTTTTAAAGTTTGTTTTAACAGTGCTTTGCTTTGCAACTTACCTATTTTGTAAGACTTTTCATAACTTTTAACGCTAGCAATTGCACCATCGTCTACTATTAATTCAACATTTTTACGATTGTCTAAATCTAAGGCGATCGCAGATAATTGAACTAATATTACTTTGAACAGAATTGTTGAAGACAACAAGCACATTACAAGGATTTTTACCTTTTTCTTTAATCTCATTAGTGAGATGTTAAGAAATTTTTCGTTCGGGATTTTACAGGTTTCCACAATAGAAATATGCTGGTTGGTAGATTCAAAAGCAAAAATAAATAAAATTTAAATCAAGCTACTCAAGGTTGGCTATGGTTGTTTGATCTGAAAAAACAATTTATATAGTCATCCATGATTTGATTTAAAAAACTCGACTTTTTTGTTGGTTAATTTGGATGCATTCAACAGTGGTTTCAGAATCTTGATATAGATAGTCAAAGTAAATCAATTTTTTTATCCTGGCTGTAAAGAATAAAATAGGATTAAGCAGATTTACTGCAACAAGAGTGTAATTCTTGAGCAAAAACTAAACCTCAGCAAAATCACCAGAAGTAAAAAAGGGAGCTAATTTTTAACCGTATATACACTTAATCTGGGGATATTAAGTCAAAAAAGTGGGTGAAAAATATGTTTCAGGCTACTCGTCGCCGTCTTGCAATTTGGTACACTGCCGTCACTGCCGTATTACTGCTACTGTTTGCTAGTGGCGTTTATTTATACGTTCGCAGCACACTGATTGAGCGGATTGATGATACTCTTAACCATGTAGTGGAAATAGTGGAGCGTTGCCTTACAACAAGCCGTTGTGCATCTACGCTTATATTTGAGCCAATTAATGCTGATGCAGATAAAGTTCGCATTAATTTAGAAGCCAGTTTTCGTGATAATGCGGACACCGTAGAAGATGACCACATCGACCTAGAATGGTTTAGTCCAACTGGTGAATTACTTTGGTCGACGCTATCCGAACCCCTAAATATTCCCATTCATGCCAACCGCACTGGTGAAACTGTGCGCGTAATTAAGCCAGAGAAAGAAAAAAGCAAAGATGATAAACTTCCAAGTACAGACGCTATTAATCGCGTCTCTCCCTACTCCCCAATCCCCACTCAAAACTCTGCACTGTTATTACGGCAAGTTACCCAAAGGGTGGAAGTAGGACGGCAAGTATTAGGATATCTGCGTGTTAGTCATCCCTGGTTTGAAGTCACCAAACCCAGTCGCCAGTTAATTTTTGATTTAGCGCTAGGTATTGCGTTAATGGTGCTTTCTGTCGGTGCAAGTGGCTGGTTTCTTTCGGGTAAAGCGATGGAACCTGTAGGCGAGTCCTACCAACGCCTCAAACAATTTACTGCTGATGCTTCTCATGAACTTAGAAGTCCCATTACTTTGATTCAAACCAATGTGCAAGTCGCCCTTGCTGACTTGGATTTAGCAGAGATAGAAGCGACTACTTCTTTGCAATATCGGCAACAGTTAAAGGTGGTGGAACGGTTAACGCAGCGTTTGGGTAAGTTAGTCAATGACTTACTCTTCTTAGCACGACAGGATAGTGGTATTAGCAAAGAAACTTTTTCACCTTGTCCGCTAGATGCCTTGCTGATGGAGGTAGTTGAAGAACAAGAATTGTTAGTCCCTGAAAAAGAAATCGCCCTTTCTCTGGACTTAGTTGATCCTCCTGCTTCCGAAACTAGCCCCGAATTACTGGAAAATTGGTTTACCCTTGTGGGTAATTGGGATCAACTGGTGCGGTTGTTCACAAATTTGATTGCTAACGCCTTGCATTACACTCCAGCAGGTGGACGGGTGAAAGTAGAATTGGCGCGGATAGAGGGAATAAATCGTGTTTCTGGACTACGTTACACCAGTGCCCAGTTACAAGTTAAAGTGAGTGATACCGGAGTTGGAATTCCAGCGGAAGCACTACCACGCTTGTTTGACCGCTTTTATCGGGTAGATCCGGCACGGACTCATAGGACTGGAAATACAGCTACAGCCAGTGCTACTGGTTCAGGATTGGGATTAGCGATCGCTCAAGCTATTGTCGAACATCATCAAGGTCATATTCAAGTTGAAAGTATCCAAGGCATTGGCACTACTTTTACTGTCACTTTACCAATAACTCTTGAGTCTTAATTTGGCAAGAAATTTTTGTTTCCTGTGATAGATGTAGAAAATTAAAGAAATTTACTACATATAACAACATCTGCAATATTGAGCCATTTATTGAATTGCCACAGTTTGATATTTTGACTCTTCATTCTTTACTTGAGCAGAACAATATTATTATGTTGGTTAATTTTGGAATTTAACACTAATGATTTAGCTGTTTCAGTCTTAGGAATGAAATAGTTATGTCTAATTTTTTAGTCTTTGGCTAGATACAAAAATTAGAATTAATCGTTAATATGGAATGCATAAATTACAGATAAAGCCTTATCATTTTTTTATTTAACGATTTTTACAATAAATAATGTGATTGTTATTATAGGAGTCAATAATGAATATGAAGTCTAAAAACTTTAGGAAGTCTGCTGAGTTATTTGGCGCTATTTGTGGAGGATTACTAATTAGTCTGCCAGCAATTCCTCAAGTAGTAGCACAAGAATCTACTCCCAAGGTTAACCCTTGTCCTAGGATTTTCTACGAAGAACCACATAACAATCGGGTTGTGGTACCACAAGGATGTCCTCCTAATGCGCTAACTCAAAGACTAGCAGCCCAAGGGCTTCTGCCCGTCCCTGCGACCCCATCACAAGATCAAACAAGATTAGGTGTTGGAGGTGAAGCACCCGTTAGTTCACCAAGGGCTTCCGTAAGTCAACCACCTTTGCCCAGTCAACAACAAGCACCCAGCACTACGATCGCACTGGCAGATGGTGCAGTTAATATCAAGTTGGTGAATGACACTGCGGCTAATGTAACCTACCAAGTGATTGGGGATACGGCACCGCGATCGCTACAAGGTAAGTCAGATGTAACACTGCGAGGTCTAAAGGCACCAGTAACGGTGACATTCCAACGAGAAGATGGCGGACAACTGACGGTAACTCCACAACCCTCATCAGAAGCAGGAAATTTGGCAGTTACATTTAACGAAGCCACTGATCCAGCACAGGGTAGAAGTGCTATGAGAATTGAACAAAATGGTTCAGTGTTCTTGAATTAATCGAAGAGTTAGGAGTTAGGAGTAAAACAAATCTTCAATCCTAACTCTACCCTAACTCCTACTTTCGCTGAAGCATTTTAGTTAGCTGATCCAGCAATTGCACTTCTTGCTTGCTGTCTTCCAATGTCCGCGCCAGTATAATCGCCCTTTCGTAAAAATTACGGGCAGTTAGATAATTACCTTGTTGTTTGTATAACTGAGCGTAAGACTCAAAAGATTTTAATTCTTCTCGCAAATTTTGCAATTCTTTAGCGAGTGCTAAACGTTGCTCTAGTAAATCAAAGGCTCTCTCGTAGCGTCCAATAGCAGAGTGAGCTTTCACTAAACCGTCAATTGCCCGTAATTCATTGGTGCGATCGCGGTTAGTTTTAGCTATCCGCATTGCTACCCCATAAGTGCTAATGGTAGCTCGATAATTTCCAGATGCTAAGTAAGCATCTCCTAAATTATTTAAGGTATTTGCTTCACCGATGGCATTGCCAGTCTGACGGCGAAAAATTAAAGCATTTTCATACAATTTAATCGCCTTGTTATAATCTCCCAACCTAGCTGCTACTAATCCTAAATTACTCAAAGACAGTCCTTCGCCTTCAATATTTTTGACATTGTGAGCAATTACGAGTGCATCTTCAACAGTTTTGCCAGCAGCAGCAAATTCTCCTAGTTGCAGCAGAAATGTACCGATATTATTGAGCACAAAAACCTGAGATTGAAAGTCTTTAGTATCACGAGCGATCGCTAATCCTCGTCGCAAAGAATCTTCCGCCTCTTTTAAACTGCCTAACTGTACATAAGCCTTAGCAAGCAAATTGTAAGTCAGACCTTGTGCTTTCAGGTCGCCAATTGAGTGATAAAGTTCCAGCGCCCGCAAGGACGATGCAATTGTTTTATCGGCATATCCTGAAGCGTATTGTTGTTCACCGATACGCAGCAAGCTGTCTGCTTCATCTCTTGACTGTCGCCCAACGGAACTATTTAAAGGGCGATGGAGTTGTTGTGTAATATCAACCGCACCCGCAGCTATCGGACTCAGCAAAAAAGTAAACAGTAAAAAGCTGTGTAAAAGTACTTGGCGGTGAGAAATTGCACCTACACAAATTAAGCCTACCTTTTGCCTGGGAAATACAAGCCGTTGTTTCATAAAAATTACCCCTCAAGTTGCGGGTTTAAGTAGAAGGTCTAAGAAGAAGTTTTAAGTTTTTAAATTGAAGACAGGCAATATACGGATTTACACTTAAATCAAGATTGCGTTAAATCTTCCCCAAAGTATATGGCACGTATATCTGTGGGTAATTTGTCCTCTAGCATACGATAGCCTTCCTGGAGAAAATTGGCTACTTCGTTAGGAGCGATCGCTTCTCCTTCGGCTTGCAGATAGGCGGCGATTCTAGTTTCGCTCCAGTGGAAAGTTTGAGCCATTAACACGATTAATCGCAAAACTGGCGGTAGTTGGTCTAACGCTTGTTCCACATAGCACCATAGTGGCGGCGAAGTCGCTTGGAGAGAATAATGAATTGCTTCTGTGGGTGGTAGCTTAATCTCGTTAATACAGAAAGCTGTCATATTAATTAACCAATTTTGCATGGTTAAAGCTTCCTCGCCTGATTCCGAGTCAGTTAAATTTAGCCCACCGAGTTCGTAGTAGATATGTCGCCAGGTGAGGGCAAACAGATAATCTGCTTGCACAGGCGATCGCGCCGAATGCCGAATTAAGGTATACACTATGGGACTATAGCGGCAAAAAATCACCGTAAAGTACTTTCCGGCATCTGGATTGCGCTGAAACAGAGTCAGTAGTTCATGGTCACTGTGATGGAACAGCGACTTCACCAGTGGGTGATTAGCTTCCGGGAAATGAGGAATTTGCATAAGCCTTTCGATTGATAGTTGTTAAAATAGTTTTGGGAATTGCACTCCCGTAGCTAATCGCATAATATCTTGGTGTTGCCCAGTTTGTAGCCCAGACTCAGACTACTTCAGTATTGATAAACTAGAAACAAAGACTTAATTTTAGTCTTTATCGACAATCATAAAATCGGCTCCCTTATAGAATCCTTATTTGTTCATGGTTATAGCAGTTAGTGTGATATCGTTCCTGCTCAGTCCCCTTACCTTAGGCTCCTTTCTGCCTTCCCTGCCCTTAGATAGCCTGTTCTCCACCCAAGGCATTATGGTGATGCTGCTAGCAGCTTACGCTGGTGCCATGTGGATGTTCCTTACTAGTGCGCCAAAAGTACACACTGTAATGGTGTCGGATTTGGAGATTGCCCGACAGTTGTATGAAGGGCTGCTAGATTTGCCAGCAGCTGAGGTGCCTTTGCACTACTACTACAACTACGAACAAACTATCGGCGCAACTGGGATTGATCCGCTATATATGTCTACTGGGCCGAGCTTGTCTAGCAAAATGATGAATAATGCCAATGATGGGCTGTGGTATCAATTAAAGAAAAACACCCAGCTACACGTTATTACTGGCGCGAGTTTAGGTAGCAAAAATCAGCAACGCCACGTTTGTTTCGACCATGACTGCCTGGAAATGATTTTAATGCGAGTCGAAGTACGCGGTTTGAAATTCAAGATTCGCAACCAGAAGCCCCTGAATTTTTTAGTCAAGGATTATGAAGGGCGCGTTATTGAGGTAGCTGAAGTAGCGAATTAGTCGTTAGATTTTAGATTATTTTAGGTTGGGTGGGGTGCGTAGCTCCACCCAATATTTTTTCTATAGCAGGTGAAGCGTAGCTTGCCGCCGTAGGCATTGCTCTACGATTGATTATCCAAAATCATTATCGGGTTTTGCTAAATAAAAGCTTATGACCGTTGAAAAGATGTACACATCTCATCTGTATAAAACAGATTTCTATACTTGGACCCAAGAGCAGGTTAGCTTGCTCAAAGCTAAACAGTGGGATCAATTAGATACAGTTAACCTGATTGAAGAAATTGAAACTTTGGGCAGAAGAGAACGGCAAGAATTAAGAAATCGGCTAGGAGTATTGTTAGGACACCTGCTGAAATGGCAGTTTCAACCAGAAAAACGTAGCAATAGCTGGTTGGGTACAATTCGAGAGCAACGTGTCCAAATTAAGCTGCTTCTGCAAGATAGCCCTAGTTTGAAACCCTATCTCGATGAAGCTTTCTTGAGTGTTTATGAACTAGGCTTGGCTTTAGCGATTCGAGAAACTGACTTGGGTGAGCAAGTTTTTCCAGAAATATGTCCTTACACTTTAGACCAAACTCTGAATCCTGAATTTTTACCAAATCTAAATCAGGTTGATGAGTGAGCGAGTAATCGTCTCAATACTGTTTTATCAGCGTAAACCTTGGCAAATAAAAAGGGTGCGTTATGGCAAAGCCATAACGCACCCCATTGTTTATATGCTTAAGTAGGTCAACTCAACTGTTCAAACTTAAATTTCCCTTTAATGAACTTGTTAAAGTATTGACCTTTAGACGTTGCATTATCTAAGTCTTCTTTGACACTAGGAGGTACTTTGAAATACTCGTAAACACTTCCACTATCAAATTCAATAGTCAGTGTTTGAGTTTTTGGCTCATAGGTAAATTGCTTAATAACGCTGCCTTCAGGCTTGAGTAACGGGAAGGCGATCGCATCCCGAATACTGGCACAATCAGTTAATAACATTACTAACCGATCAATCCCAATCCCTAAACCACCTGTAGGCGGCATACCGTATTCAAGGGCTGTCAAAAAGTCTTCATCTACACCTTGGGCTTCTAAGTCACCAGCAGCTTTCCTTTCAGCTTGGGCTTCTAGGCGTTCTCTTTGATCGATGGGATCGGTAAGTTCTGAGAAGCTGTTGCCAGTTTCTCGCCCGACTATAAATAACTCAAATCTTTCCACCAAACCAGGTTGAGAACGGTGGGGTTTTGCCAGGGGCGAAATTTCTACAGGGTAATCAATTACAAAGGTAGGTTGAATTAAATAAGCTTCTACCTTCTCTTCAAAAGCTAAATTCAGTAACTTTCCAATTGATTTGGCTTCATCTACACCAGGAATACTAGCATTTTTACTTGCTGTTTTTGCTTCTTCTAATGTTTGGAAAGAATTGAAATCCAAGCCTGTAAATTCTTTAACTAAATCGTGCATTGTCACTCGCCGCCAAGGTGGTGTTAAATCTATAGGTTCCCCTTGGTAGGTGATTTGCAATGTGCCGAGTACATCTTGGGCGACAGTGGTAATAATCTCCTCAGTCAGCGCCATCATATCATTGTAATCGGCGTAGGCTTGGTAAATTTCAATCGTTGTAAATTCGGGATTGTGTCGAGTCGAAATTCCCTCATTACGGAAAACCCGCCCCAATTCAAACACCTTTTCAAAACCACCCACAATCAACCGCTTGAGATGAAGTTCTGTGGCAATTCGCAGATACAACTCCATTTCTAAAGTGTTGTGGTAGGTGATAAATGGACGCGCATCTGCACCCCCAGTCTCACTTTGCAAAACTGGCGTTTCAATTTCCAGAAAATCCCGTTCTTCCAAATAACGACGAATACTGGCAGTAATTTGGGCGCGACGACGGAAAGTTTGCCGCACTTCCGGGTTAACAATCAAGTCAACGTAGCGCTGACGGTAGCGCTTGGCAACATCCGTTAATCCATGCCACTTGTCGGGTAGCGGCAATAGGGATTTAGTCAGGATAGTATATTGTTTAACGTAGACAGATAACTCGCCCTTTTCAGTCCGTTTAATAGTACCTTTAACTCCCAGGATATCGCCTGCATCTGTGAGTTGTTTTAAATGATTGAAGGCATCAGCATCAATATCTGCCATCCCTTCTTGGATGCGATTTTTATCCAAATAAAGCTGAATTGTGCCGGTTTCATCTTGCAAGGTGAAGAAAGCCAGTTTACCGAAAACGCGACGCGCCATAATGCGTCCAGCGATCGCAACTTCTAAATCAACTTCTTCACCACTGGCTAAATCGGCAAACTTTTCTTGCAACTGCGCTGCATGATGGGTTGATTCCCAGCGATAGGCATAGGGGTTAGTCCCTAGCTGCTTGAGTTGTTCTACTTTCTCCAGCCTGGCGGCCCGGATATCTTCTTCCGACATGGTAACGAACTAAATAGGGCAAGATTAATTATAGATGCTGCAAAAGTTGAGAGTAAGAGATATTTGCACTTTTGCAGATGATGATATCCGCCTAAAAGTTATGAAACTAGAGTCAGCCTCTGGACTGTAAACGAATATCACCGGATGTTTGAGACGGTTATGATCACAGCCGATGAAAGGGTGGAACTCATAGAAGGGCAAGTTATCCCCATAACCTCTACACGTAGCAACAACGCTGTGTGCGTCTGAAATAATTTATTCTAGATGAAGATGCAACGTTCGTTATGCGTATTGGGCAATAGTAGGTGAGATACCTACAAGAAAAAGTGCGATCGCTTGATCGCATTTTATCAAAAAGGCTGTCAGAGAAAAGGCTATTGATATCTTCTATGACAAAAGCTCAAAATTTTACTCTACAAGTAAAACCTTTATTACTGTACTATTTTTAGTGAATGCCTAGATGAGATTGCTTTGATTTTCAAGTTAGTAAATTGCACGATAGCCTTGACAAAATCTTGCTGTTCTGGTTGCAAATTCAGTTTTTCTAGGGCTTGATTGATATTATTACCAGCCCGGAGATTGTGATGAAGTTGGGCACGTTGCGATGTGCTTAAGACTGCCTCAATTTCCCTGTTTCTTCTCTGACGCACAGCCTGGAGTTGTTGGCTTTGTAGCGGAGTCAGGTTAATCTCCGACAACTTGGAGTAGCTAGCAGTTTTAGTTTGGGCGAAAATTACACCAGAAGTAGTATAGAGTTGAACGGGTGCAGCTAAGGCAATTCCCGGCATGAAAAGGACAAGAGCTAGAATAGCAGCGAACACAGAAAGCCGTTTTGTCAAGTGAATTGCCATATTGAGAAATGCCTACATCTAATTTAATCCTGAGATATAGTTAAGCAATTTTCAAGTCTTAACTTTGAATCTCGGATTTATCCTACCCCTAATACCATTTCCTTTAATAAGGATACATAATTAAAGGAAATGGTATAAGAGGACGGTAGTCCAGCTAGAAAATATTATCCGCTTTGAGGGAATCCAAAAAAACTAAAGTGGTAAACTTTATCTATGCTTTTGTCGAGCAGATATCTCTATCAATGCGTAATTAGAGATTTATGTACTTTTTTTAAAAAATAAAATCTTTTGTCTCTTTAGACTGCTTCAGGGCAGCAATAATTTGAATATTTGCTTTAGGAAAACTAAACTGCTCCAGTTGTTCTAAGGTTACCCAGCGAATTTCATCTGATTCCAAAGGTTGGGGAATACCTGTAAGATGGCGGCAGTGATGTACTGTGAGGGTAACGCGCAAGTCTATATAGGAGTGGTCAATAGTAATCAGATGCTTTCCTACTTCAATTATTATTCCCAGTTCTTCGGAAATTTCGCGTTGAATACACTCTTGGATAGTTTCACCAGGCTCAATTTTGCCCCCAGGAAATTCCCACAAACCACCCATAGCTCCTTCTGGACGGCGGCGATCAATTAAAATTTGCTCTTGGGCGTTCCAAATTACTGCAACACCAATGATTTTATGGGGTGGGAAAAAACTGGTTTGACTCATAGTTTATTGAGAAGAGGGGGAGATGAAGTAAAGTAAGTAAGTCGGCGTAAATAATTATTGTTGCAATAAGGCAGGGGGCAGGGAGCAGGGAGCAGGGAGAGAAAGAGTTTGAGCTTTATTTACTTTTATTTACATAATTTGGTTTTATTGCACCGACTTACTTAATAACTAATGATTAATAACAAAACTCGGCAGACTAGTTTTAACTCTGCCGAGTTTAGATTTATTGTAAAGGCCGTCTACCGCTATTAGTTTCTCCACAAATATGTATTAATCATTTAGCAATAAGCCTCTAGTTGTAACTAATCAACAAATTACATAAGTCCATAGGTTACCACATTCAAAACTTTTGTGCTCCTCTGCGATAATCTTTGTGCTCCTATCCTGCGGGAAGGCGAATTGCCTATGCGTTTAAATTTGAATTTTAATTCGTCAGTGCTTTAGATTTTAAAAAATTTTAGCTGATGCATGATTGGGAATTAGGGGCAAAGATTTCGCAGAGGCTTATTTTCAGTTAGTATCGCCGTGACTGTGACTAGCTATCAGCCCAACAAGAATATTGAATTTCCCAAATTTTATATTTCTAGTCAATTTGGTTATTGTTGGTTTCAGTGCCTTGTAGGGCGATTTCAAAATTCATTCTCTGTTCAGCGTTACGTAAGAAATAACCACTAATCATAGCAGAAGCGAGAAGCCGACCCAGACTTTCTCGACTGGTGGTTACAGTAACGCCAAAGTGTTCTGAAGGTAGGTTTCCCAATAGTCCTGTAATATTCCGTTCCATTACCTGAAAAACTTCAGTAGATGTCGGTTTGGATAGTTGGGTAACTGTCTCTGGACTCAAAGATTTAACGTACTGCCATAGTAAATCGCTAGTTTCTGATTCGCTATTGAAAAATTCTGAGACACGATTGGATGGATTACTCATTTTTTAGCTCCTTAACTACCACTGCTGGCTGCGGTGCTTGTGATTTGAACTTGTGATTTGAATATGAAATGCCTGTTTTGGATTAGACTTAGCTAGTTATCTTGTCTTCCTGTCAACTAATGTAACAGCCTAGCTTTCTGATGGAAGTAGGCGTAACCGTACCAAAGTCAGCGTATTTTCTCACCCTAATAAATAAAGTTAGGAGTGAGGAGTTTTTAATTAACTCCTCACTCCTAACTTTTAACTCCTAACTTTCTTCTAACTTGCCAAATACTCATCCATGTTGGCTTTAGACTTGCGAAGCTTGGTTAAGGCTTCCCGCTCAATTTGCCGAACTCGTTCCCGGCTGATGTTTAGGATTTCACCGATTCTAGCTAGCGTTAGGGCTTGTCCATCAGTTAAGCCAAAACGCAATGTGATCACTTCCCTTTGTTGTGGCGTGAGATCACCCATCAGGCGATCTAAGTCATAAGATAGGGAAGATTGCATGACAAACTCCTCTGGAGATGCTCCTGGATCTTCCAGCATTTCTCCCAGTTCGGTGTCGTAATTATCACCTAGCCGCAAATCCAAGGAAAGGGGCAAACGCGCCTTTTCTAGATATTCTCGTACTTGTTTGGGGGTCAATTCTAATTCTTCAGCTAGCTCACCAGCTGTAGGAGCGCGTCCCAACTTTTGAGACAATTGGCGCTGTGCCTTTTTAATTTTATTTAATTTTTCAGTAATATGGATAGGCAGCCGAATGGTGCGGGCTTTTTCGGCTATAGCACGGGTGATAGCTTGCCGAATCCACCAATAGGCATAGGTAGAAAATCTATACCCTTTGGTAGGGTCAAACTTTTCTACGCCCCGTTGCATACCAATACTACCTTCTTGGATTAAGTCCAGTAAATCGACGTTGCGCTTTATGTACTTTTTAGCAACGGAGACTACCAGCCGCAAATTGGCTTCTACCATCTTACGCTTGGCAATCTCACCATCAGCGATCGCTTCATTCAACTCTGCTGGTTCTAACTTTGTCGCTTCGGCCCACTCTTCTAGAGTCGGTTGACGACCTAACTGTGTGGCAAGAGATTCCCTTGATTCGTGCAAGGTGCAGGAACGTTGCACCTGCTTACCATAGAAAATCTCTTCCTCGTGGGTTAAGAGTGGCACACGGCCAATCTCACGCAGGTAAGTCCGCACGAGGTCTGTGGCTGTCTGAGCGGTCTTCATGGCGCTACTCTTTGGTAATGATGGGTTTGGCGGTAGGGTCATTAAGGTATAGATGCTTTGTTAGGGTACTAGCCAGTCAGACTGGGAACCCATGCTATGGTTTGCAACTTACGCGCCCGAGAAACTCGGCTGCTCATAATAATCAAATTTAGGCTTCTTAACTGCTAAAAGTTACAGTTATTTCCTACTTTTCACAAGTATCTACAGTTAGATAAAAGGTAGCTTCTTAAACATTTTTCTATTGGAGTCTTATTAACAATTGTAACATTTATGAGAATATTTTGGCTATATGGCGACATTAAATTTCCTGGTTGTTCCAGTTCATACAATATCTACCTCTCTCTCAAGGCTGACTATAAGTCAATTTAAGAAATTATCTGGTTAACATAAGCTTCCTCATATTTGTTAAAATATCTCTAATGAGAACTATAGTCATTCTCTTATAACAATTACTTAATTTTTGCTGGGAATGGGGACTAGGGACTGGTGATTGGGTATTAGGTACTGGGGATTGGGAATTGGGCATTGGATATTAGGTATTGAGTATTTCAAAAACTTTTTTCTAGTCCCCAGTTCCCAGTCCCCAGTCCCCACTCCCTACTCCCTCGCAATCGGGCAGTACTCTTGAATGGTTTTTACATCCAAAGTCGTATTTTGTAAAGAACGGATGGCGGCAACGGTAGCTTTTGCGCCAGCAATGGTAGTAATGATGGGAATTTTGTAAGCTAAGGCTGTGCGGCGGATTAACCTAGCATCAGTCTGGGCTTCTTCCCCGGAAGGAGTGTTGATAATAAGTTGGATTTTCTGGTTTTTGATTGCATCTAGGACGTGGGGACGACCTTCGTGGAGTTTTAACACTAATTCAACATTTAACCCTTGTTCGAGAAGAACTTTGCGTGTACCAAGGGTAGCCATCACTGTAAAGCCCAAATCGATAAATTCCTTCACCACAGCACCGGCAGCAGCTTTATCGCGATCGCTCATTGATACAAATACAGTTCCCGTCAGTGGTAAACGCTCTCCAGCACCCAATTCTGCTTTGGCAAAGGCCCGGCCAAAGTCACTGTCAATCCCCATCACCTCACCAGTAGAGCGCATTTCTGGGCCCAATATTGTATCAGTTCCAGGGAATTTATTAAAGGGTAATACAGCTTCTTTTACAGCAATATGTGTGGGAATGACTTCCTCGGTGAAGCCTAGCTCCTCTAAGGTTTTACCCGACATAATTAAGGATGCTAATTTTGCCAATTGTACACCCGTTGCTTTAGATACAAAAGGCACTGTACGCGAGGCGCGGGGGTTGGCTTCCAGAATGTAAACTTGGGGAGAATAACTGCTTGCACCCACTACGGCAAATTGGATATTCATCAACCCCACGACTGACAGCGCTTGCGCTAGCTGCACCGTCCAAGTGCGAATTTGATTGAGAACTGCTGGTGAAAGGGAAATCGAAGGTAAAGAACAAGCTGAATCTCCTGAGTGAATCCCCGCTTGTTCGATGTGTTCCATAATGCCACCAATCACTACCCGCCCTGTATGATCGGCGATCGCATCTACATCGACTTCAATGGCGTTTTCCAAAAACTTATCAATCAAAATCGGATGTTCTGGTTCTATGAGTACCGCAAAGCTCATGTAGCGTTCCAACTCAGCATCGGAATAAACGATTTCCATCGCCCGTCCCCCCAACACATAGCTAGGACGCACCACCACCGGATAGCCAATACGTTTAGCAACAATCAGCGCATCTTCGTAACTCCGCGCAATACCATTAGGCGGTTGGGCAATATTTAACTGTTGGAGAATCTTTTCAAACCGCTCCCGGTTTTCTGCCATGTCAATGGAATCTGGTGATGTACCCCAAATTTTAGTGATCAGTCCTGATGTGTCATTGTTAAGAAACTCTTGTAAAGGAATAGCCAACTTTAGCGGTGTTTGTCCGCCAAACTGGATAATTACCCCGACTGGATTTTCAGTTTCGATGATGTTAAGGACATCTTCTTTTGTTAAAGGCTCAAAGTAAAGGCGATCGCTAGTATCGTAGTCTGTTGAAACTGTCTCTGGGTTAGAGTTGACCATAATCGTCTCATACCCCGCTTTCTTCAAGGCATAGGCGGCGTGACAACAACAATAATCAAACTCAATTCCCTGCCCAATCCGGTTGGGGCCACCACCCAAAATCAACACTTTTGGCTTGGTTGCTGGCATTACCTCTGTTTCTTCTTCGTAGCTAGAATAATAGTAGGGGGTAAACGCTTCAAACTCAGCGGCGCAGGTATCTACGGTTTTGTAAACTGGGATAATTCCTAGTGACTTGCGGTAGGCGCGAACTTCATCTTCGGTAGTTTTGGTGGCATAGGCAATCTGGCGATCGCTATATCCATCCCCCTTCACCTCATAAAGTTGCTCTTTTGTCAATTGCTGCAAGGGTGTCCGCTTGAGAAATTTCTCGACATCTAGCAGTTGCTGAAATTTATCTAAGAACCACGGGTCAATACCAGTCAGTTCGTAGATTTCCTCAGCACTAATCCCTAGTTGCAAGGCATGGCGCACGGAGAAAATGCGATCGGGGTTAGGTGTGCGCAATTGGGCGCGGATTTGTTCACCACTGGGTAATTTCTCGGCTTTGTCGCAACCCCAACCAGCGCGTCCGGTTTCGAGCGATCGCAGCGCCTTTTGGAAGGATTCGTTGAAAGTCCGCCCAATTGCCATTGCTTCCCCGACTGATTTCATTTGGGTTGTCAGCACTGGGTCGGAGCCGGGGAATTTTTCAAAGGCGAAGCGAGGGATTTTTGTTACCACATAGTCAATTGTTGGCTCAAAGGATGCGGGAGTTTTCTTGGTGATGTCATTTTTAATTTCATCCAGGGTGTAGCCCACAGCCAATTTTGCTGCCATTTTGGCGATGGGGAAACCCGTAGCTTTGGAAGATAAAGCCGAACTCCGAGAAACACGGGGGTTCATTTCAATTACAACTACATCTCCATTAACCGGATTGACGGCAAACTGGATATTAGAACCGCCAGTTTCCACACCTATCTCGCGGATGATTTTAATTGCCATATCCCGCAGCCTTTGATATTCTTTATCAGTGAGGGTTTGCGCGGGAGCGACGGTAATTGAGTCCCCGGTGTGAATGCCCATAGGGTCAAGGTTTTCGATGGAGCAGATAATCACTACGTTATCTGCCAAGTCACGCATCACTTCGAGTTCATATTCTTTCCAGCCGAGTAAAGACTGGTCAATGAGAATTTGCGAAACGGGGCTGGCATCTATACCTACCTGTGCCATTTCTTCAAATTCTTCTTGGTTGTAGGCAATACCACCGCCACTTCCACCCATTGTGAAAGCTGGACGAATAATTAGCGGATAAGTACCAATTTGGCGGGCAACAGCTTTGGCTTCTTCCAAAGTTTCGGCTGTGTCGCTGGGACACACAGCTACCCCAATCCTTGCCATTGCCTCACCAAAAAGTTTTCGATCTTCGGCTTTTTCGATGGCTGGTAGTTTAGCGCCGATTAACTCAACGCCGTACTTTTCCAACACCCCATTTTTCGCTAAAGCAACAGCGAGGTTGAGAGCGGTTTGTCCTCCCATTGTCGGTAGGAGAGCATCAGGGCGTTCTTTCTCAATGACTTTTTCGACCAATTCTGGAGTCAGCGGCTCAATATAAGTGCGATCGGCCGTTTCCGGGTCGGTCATAATCGTTGCAGGGTTGGAGTTGACCAAAACCACTTCATAGCCTTCTTCTCGGAGCGCTTTGCAGGCTTGAGTGCCAGAGTAGTCAAACTCACAGGCTTGTCCAATCACAATTGGGCCAGAGCCTAACAGTAGAATCTTCCGGAGGTCATCACGGCGGGGCATAGTCGTTGCCTTGGAGTACGAGAATACAAATCCTGATTATTTTAAGGGTCTTTACCCCCTGTCGTGCTTTTTATTATTAAGTTTTCTAAGTTTGATGACAAAGGGGAGTGGGTACAGACGCGATTAATCGCGTCTGTACAAAGTGGGGAGCAGGGGGAGTAGGGGGAGTAGGGA